>JASFTU010000052.1:0-8771 GCA_050050635.1 Candidatus Brocadiaceae bacterium | reverse complement strand
GCCCCTGGCCGTCCGGGTGAAGCTTGTGCTCGAGGTGGGTGAGCGGGAGGAGGGCTACGAGGTGTCCCGCGTTTTTGCCCTGCCGTGCGGGGAGATGGCGGATGGATACGCTGCCTCCGGAGGTCCGATGGGAGGCATGAGACGATGACGCGAACCGGACAAACGCGCCCGCGCCGCGACCGGGGAACCGTCCTCATCGTGACGATGTGGGTGGTGCTCGTGCTCGCCGGCCTGGTGCTCGTCTTCGCGCGCTGGGCGCGTGTAGAAGCCATCGCGTCGGCCAACCGGCAGTCGGCCATGCAGGCGGACGCCGTCGCCCGGGGCGCGCTCCAGTACGTGGTGACGGCGGTTGACGGCACCGACGCCAATGCAGAGGCGCTCGAAGGGCTGACGTGGGAGCAGAGACCGGTCGGCAACGGCTTCTTCTGGGTGCTGCGCACTGACCTGCAGGACGACAGGCAGCATCACTACGGCCTCACGGACGAGGCCTCGAAGATGAATCTCAACTCCGCATCATCCGACATGCTGCTGAGGATGCCGAACATGACGGCCGAGCTGGCAGACGCCATCCTCGACTGGCGCGACGAGGATGCGGATGTCTCCCCCGGAGGCGCCGAGAGCGAGTACTACCTCCTCCAGGCCGAGCCCTACTACTGCAAGGACGCCCCGTTCGAGGCTGTGGAGGAGGTGCTGCTGCTCCGCGACGGCTCCGAAGACCTGCTCTACGGTGAGGACAGGAATCGAAACGGTGTTCTGGACTACAACGAGAACGACGCCGCCGACACGTATCCGGACGACAATGCCGACGGTTCGCTGGACAGGGGGTTCCTCGACTACGCGACCGTCTATAGCGTCGAGCCGAACACCGCCTCCGACGGAGAGAAACGAGTCAACGTGAACGCCCTTGCCATGGAGGACCTGTCCGAGCTGCTTCGGGAGGTTATACCTGACGACCGCATCTTCGCCATTCTCCAGAACGTGCGGCGGGGTCGCCCGTTCCGTAACGTCCTGGACTTCTACTTCCGCAGCGGGCTGACCCTGGAGGAATTCGCGCCCATCGCCGACCGCATGACCACCGTCGAGGAAGAGGAGCTGACGGGGATGGTCAACGTGAACACGGCTCTCCGCGAGGTGCTTCTGTGCCTGCCGGAGCTGGACGAGAACGACGTGGACGCCCTGCTGAGCCGGCGCGGGGATCCCGACACCGACCTGAGCAGCATCGCCTGGATCGCTGAGGCGCTGCCCGAGGAGAAGGCGGCGGCCATCGGCGCCCACATCACCACGCGCTCCTACCAGTTCTCGGCGGATATCGTCGCCATCAGCGGCGACGGTCGCGCCTACCGCCGCTATCGGGTCGTGGTGGACGCGATGAAGAACCCGCCGCGCATCGTGCGCTGGCAGGACCTCACGCATCTGGGATGGCCCCTGGAGGGCGAGATACGCGCGGTCCTGCGGCGGGGGGAATCAACTACCGGGACATATCTGGCCGCGAGCCACTGATGATCGGCAAACACAGATACCTTGGACTCGCCCTCGGCGAACGCCGTGTCGTGGCCGCCGAGGTGGAAGCATCGGGCGGCCGACACAGGGTCACGCGGGTCGGCGAATTCGCACTGGCCGAAGGCGCCTCGTGGGATGAGCCCGAGGAAGTGGGGAGCTTGCTGGGCTCCTGGTTGAGGGAGCACGGCATGGCCCGCGATGCCGTGGTCGGCGTCCCGGGTTGCTGGCTTGTAACGGCCCGCCACGACGTGCCGCCGGTCGGGCGCGATGCTCTGCCCGGCCTGTTGCGCCTTGCGGCGGAGAGAGTTTTCACGTTGCCCTCCGAGCAGCTTCTCTGCGACTATGCCTCGGCACCATCCGAGGGGGTAGCGGGTGAGGTCCTGCTGGTCGGCGCCAGGCGGGACCGCGTCGAGGCGGCGACCGAGGCCATCCGCGCGGCGGGAGGCACGGTGCGCGCCGTGGCCGCCACGGCCACCGCGCTGGCCCGGGCCGGCTCCCCGGCCCGCCAGGCCGTGACCGTGCACCTTACACCGGACGGCGTGGAAGTCACGTTGACGCGGGGTGGCGCGGTGCGCGCCCTGAGGCACGTGTCGATCCGACAGGATCCCGGCTCGGCCGCCGCCAGGGCCCTGCACCTGGGGATCCGGTCCGTGCTGGTAACGCACGGGACCGGCGTCGAACAGGTACGGGTCTACGACGGGCGGAGAATGGAGGAGGACGAGCTGGCGGAGGTCGGCGCGCGGCTGGGCCTGCAACTCGACCGCGACCCGCCGCTGCCGGTGGACGGCCTGCCCGAGGCGGCGGCAGCCGCGGGACTGGCCACCGGGCGCGTCGCTCCGGCGGCGGCTCTGGCCCTGGCCGGATTCGACCGGGCCCTGATTCCCTTCGACCTGACTGAGCCGCGGCTGGCCCGGAAGCCGGAAAGGCACTGGGCACGCCCGCTCGGCTGGGCGGCGTTCCTGCTGGTGGTCGTCGCCGCTGCCGTTGCTGCGTTCGTCGTCGATAGAAGGGCGACCGGCCGCGAGCTGGCCACATTGCGCGCGAAATGGGAGGAGATGGAGCCGTCCATCCAGGCGGCTGAACAGGTGGTGGATACAGTGAACAAGGCCCGGGGCTGGTACGACCGGCGCCCCCCGTTTCTGGATTCCCTGGTGGCCCTCACGCTGGCCTTCCCGGAGGAAGGCAGCATCTGGGCCACCAGCCTGGCCGTCCAGGAGGACATGCGCGGCGTGCTGTCCGGCAAGGCCACATCCGAGCAGGCGGTGCTGGATGTGCTGGATGGGCTGAAGGGGCCCGGGGAGTTCTCCGAGGTGAAGCTGCTCTATATCCGCGAGACGCGCGGCGCCGCCGGGGATGTCGCGTTCGCAGTGACTTTCACGTGCTCAGGAGCGGAGTAGTCGATGGCTCTGTCCAGGCGAGAGACACTGGTAGCTGTGGTCGCCGTGCTGGCGGTGGCGCTGCTGCTGGCCGACCGCTATATCGTCACGCCCACGATGGAAAGTCGCGCGGCCCTGGAGGGCGAACGGCAACGACTGATGGGCGAGCTGGAGAACGGGATGAGGCTCTTCGAACGGCGCCGCCTGATGGCGCGGAGGTGGCAGGAGATGACCGCCGGCGGTCTCCTCGCCGACCCGTCTGACGCGGAGGGACGTGTCCTTCAGGCCGTGCGCGACTGGGCCCGGGAGGCCGGGCTGGCGCTCTCGTCGGTCAGGCCGGAGCGGGGCGAAGAACAGGGCGGTGTCGGTGAGATTACGGTTCTGGCGGCCGGGACGGGGAACATGCGGGCTGTCTCGCGATTCCTGTGGCACGCCGAGAGGACTGCTCTCCCCCTGCGCATACGTGAGCTGCAACTGGGCGCGCGAACGGACGGTGAGGACGACCTGACCCTCCAGTTGAAACTGTCCACGCTCTACGCGGCCGGCGGCGCGGTGGCGACAGGCGACAGAGGAGGCGAATCATGATCGCCGGTCACGCCACAGCGATGCTGGCTCTGCTACTGCTGTGGGGTCCGGCTGCCCTCTTCCCGGCCCGGCCTGGACCCGATCACCGACCCTGGGGCGACTACGAGGTGCTGGTGGAGCGTAACATCTTCTCGCGGGTGCGGGGCCCCGAGCTGACCCGGCCGGATCAGGCCCTCAGGCGTGAGGCTCCGCCACCGGAGCGATTCGTCTTCCTGCGCGGCATTGTGCGCAGAGACGGGGAGTTCATCGCGGTGCTGGAGGACATGGGTTCGGGGCGGACGATGCGCGTCCGCCCGGGCGATGCCGTGCTGGACGGGCGCGTCGCCGGGGTGACGCTCGACGGCATCATCTACGTGGGCGCAGGCGAGGAGGAGATCAGCGTGTCCGTGGGGACGAACCTGGAGAAAGTGTCGCCCGAGGCGTCCGCGACCGGACTGGAGAGCGCAACCCCCGCCGCGCCCGCGGGCGACTCCGATGGGGATGAGGCGCAGGACGTTCTGGAGAGATTGAGACAGAGGCGACTGAGGGAGCTGGAACGATGACAACAGGCACGTGCAATCGCCGTAAACCCGCCCGCAACCCGGGCATCTTTCCGGGGCAGGCCGCCGCCGTGGTCGTTCTCCTGGTGCTGAGCGCCGGTCTGTGCCGGGCTGAGACCACCGGTGCGCCGGCTGCGGAGCCCGCGGCGGAAACAGCGTCCTCCGGCATACTGCTGAACTTCCGGGACGCCCCGTTGATGTCGGTCCTGGAGCATCTGTCCGAGGCGGCCGGCCTGGTTATCGTGGAGGAGACCGTGGTGGAGGGGCGCGTGACCGTCATGAGCCGGCAACCGGTGAGCCTTCCGGAGGCCGTATCCTTGCTGAATACCGTGCTGGCGGAGCAGGGCTATGCCGCCGTGCGCAGGGGACGCGTCCTGAAAATCGTGACCCTCGAGGAAGCGAAGAAGGCGAGCATCCCCGTGCACTCGGGCACGGACCCGGCGGCCATCGAGCCGGACGACGAGATCAGAACCCAGGTGATCCCGCTCAAGTTCGCCGACGCCGAGCAGGTGGCCGAGGATCTGGCTCCGCTCGTGCCGAGTTACGCGGCGTTGACCGCCAACGCCAGCAGCAATGCCCTGATACTGACGGACACCGGCGCGAACGTCCGTCGGATCGTGGAGATCGTCCGGGCTCTGGACACCCACATGGCGACCGTCGCGGAGGTCCGCGTCTTTCCTCTCACCTACGCGGATGCGGCCGAGGCGGCGGACCTGATCAATCAGGTGTTCCAGGTGACCGAGGCGGAGGGCCAGCAGGGGCGCGGCGGTTTTCGGCGGGCTTTCTTCGGCCGCTTCGGTCGCGGAGAGGAGGAGTCCGAGGAGACCGCGAGCCGTGCGCCCGAAGTCATTGCTTCCGCTGACGAGCGCACCAACACCGTGGTGGTCAGCGGTCCGGCCGACACGCTGGACGTGGTCGCCGACGTCGTCCATAGCCTGGACGCGAACCCGGTGGAGGAGGAATCCATCCTCGTCTATCGTCTCAAGAACGCCAGTGCTGCGAACCTGGCCAGCCTGCTCAACGACCTGTTCGGGCAGAGCGACGAAACCACCGGCGCCCTGCGCACGAGTGGTCAGGGCCAGGCGCCTCGGGGGGGACCGGGCAGCTTCATGCAACGGATGATGCAGGCCTCCGCCGCCGCGCAGGCAGCGGAGGGGCTCTCCGGGGAGGCTTACTGCGTGGCCGACGAGGACACGAACGCCCTCCTGATACTGACGGCTCCCAGTAACTTCGAGCGCCTGCGCCTGATCATCGACGATCTGGACCGACCCATCCCGCAGGTGGTCATCAAGGTTCTGCTGGCCGAGGTGACGTGGAGCGACAAGCTGGACCTGGGGGTCGAGTTTTCGATCCTCGACACAGAACCGGACGGGGACGAGTTCTCCCTGTCGACGGACTTCGACCTCGGCACCGAGACCGGCGGCCTGATCTACCGCCAGGTCAGCGGCGACGTGACGGCCCTGCTGCGGGCGCTGCAGGAGGTGGGCAAGCTGGACATCCTTTCCCGCCCCCACATCCTGACCAGCGACAATCAGACTGCCACCATCACCGTCGGCCAGGAGGTGCCGTTCATCCGGAACACGCGCACCACCGAGACCGGTCAGACCATCAACACCATCGAGTACGAGGACGTCGGCATCATCCTGGAGGTAACCCCCCACATCAACCCCGAGGGGCTGGTCATCATGGACGTCGCCCCGGAGATCTCCGCGACCACAGCCGAGACGGTGCCGATCTCCGAGACCGTCGACGCCGCCGTCTTCGCCAAGCGCTCCGCTTTCACCCGGATCGCCATCCGCGACAACCAGACCATCGTGATCGGCGGGCTGATCGAGGACCGAAAGACTCAGAGCGTGGACAAGGTGCCCATCCTCGGCGACGTGCCCCTGTTGGGCGCGCTGTTCCGCCGCACTGAGGATGAGAAGGAGAAGACCGAGCTGCTGATTTTCCTCACCCCTCACGTGGCTCATCAGGCGGATCAGCTCCAGGCCATGTCCGCGGAAGAGATGACCGGAGTGCGCCAGATGGAGAAGGCCGTCGCCCCGGGCGTCTTCGAAGAGCACATGGAGGGGCTCCGCCTGGGTGAGGCCAGGACCGGGGATGCGGCGGACGAGTGAATGGGGGTGTGCTCGCGCGCCGAGGTCCCGGATGGGCCGCCTCCAGACCTGGGGACGGCCGTGTGGGCTACTGCTGTTGCCGCTGAGAGAGCTCGGCGACCGTCCCGGCGCGGCGGCGGATGTATCGGCGTTCGTCGTCGAGGTAGGGACCGACCAGGTCGTCCACGGCCTGGCCCATCCTGGCGAGTGCCTCGGCGGCGGCCAGCTCCAGCCGCCACCGCACGTCCGCGTAGACGGGCCCCAGCCACGGCCCGCCCGCCAGCTTCTGCAGCGTGTCGATGTCGTCTCGCTCCAGGAACTCGCGCACCGCCGGTGCGGCTGAGGGGTCACCGATGCGACCCAGTGCGCGCAGGACGGCCACGTAGGCGTCGGTGGGCACGTCGTCGCGCAGGACATCCACCAGCGGCTGCACCGCCTGCCGGTCGCCCAGGCGGCCCAGCAGGACGGCGGCCGTGATCCACGCCGGGGCACTGCTGTGCGCCTCGGCCTCCATCGGGCGCCGCTGCTCCAGCGCATCCAGCAGGGGAGGAACGGCCTCCCTTGACCTCAGCATGGCCAGAGGCACGGAGGCCCAGAAACGCACCTCGTCGTCCTCGCTGTCGACCCCGTCGAGCAGGGCCGGCACGGCCGCTTCTCCCTGTTGCATCAGCATCCAGACGGCCGTCCGCGGGTCGTCGGAGGAGAGATGTTCCACCCACTCCTCGGGTGGTTTCCGCTCAGGTGCCTCCGGGAACGCTCCCGGCCAATGCAAAACGACCTCAGAGCCCTGGTCGCGATCCGCTTCCGGCGGGCCCAGCGCACCCGCAGCAAAGAGGCGTTCCTGCACCTCTTCGATCGGCAGTTCGCGCGGATCGAAGCCGAGTATCGCGCAGAGGGCCGCCGCCACGCCCGCCGCCTCGCCGACTCTCTGCATGTCCCGCATCATGCGCATCTGGTAGTGCGCGTCCTGGGTCAGCGACACCCCCCGGCAGGCCACCAGCAGGTTGTCCACGCGGAGGGGAAGCAGACAGCGGTACGGCACCTCGCAGCCGAAATCGTCCCCCCGCTTCGCCAGCAGATAGACGTAGACCACCGCCTCATCGCTCTCGCTGGCGTAATCGCGCGCGTGGTTGTCGTAGTTGGAGGTCGCGTAGGCGATCACGTCGTCGAACTGCCTCTCCAGCGTTTCGTCGGACAGCGTGAGGGTGTACTCACCCTCGACCTGGCGGCCCTGGCGGACCCCGAGCAAGGGGGCGATGAACAGGACGCGGTTTTCTGCGTCGAACTCCCCCCTGCGGTAGTGCTCGAGCGCGTCGCGTCGGGCACGCGTCACGTCGAACACGTCGTCCGGGTCGCAGTATCCGGCGTCGAAGTTGAGGTGACGGAGTCGGCCCTCCTCGGTGAGGACGCTGCCCGAGAGCGTGTACGGGTGCAGCAGACCGTCGCCCTCCCTGCCGTAGCGGAACGGCGCGCCGGCCCGGGCGGCGATGTCGGCGTCCCCGGTGCTGTCGATGAACTGCCGGGCGGAGCAGGTCATCACGCCGTCCGGTCCCACGGCGCGGACCGCCTCGATGCGCGTGCGGCGGTACTTCCCGTCCTCGCTCGAGGTGTCGCGCGTGGAGACGTCGAATACCGTGGTGTTGATCATCAGTCGGACACCCACCTCCCTCAGCATCTGCAGCGCGGCCAGCCACTTCGCCACGGGGTGGAATCCTCCGACCCGCCCGGCGGGAGCCATCAGGGGCATCAGCTCCTCCGTGCGCGCGTCCAGGCGATCCTGCAGGCCGCCGGGGACACCATAGTAGTATCCGTGGATGTTTCCCCCGGTGCCGATACCGCCCAGGATCGGCGTGCTCTCGATCAACAGCGTGTCCGCGCCCTCCCGGGCGGCGGCCAGGGCGGCCACGGCGCCGGCCGTGCCTCCGCCGCAGACCACGACGCTCGCGCCGTGTTCCTCAACCGGTGCGTCCCGGCGCTCGGGCTCGCCTCCGGGGATGGGGGAGCCGGCCGCCGTCGCGGCAACCATCTGGCCCACCCTTTCCCCCAGCCCCAGCAGCTCGGTGAACGGGCTCCCGACCAGGTCGACCGCCTCCGCCCAGGGCCCGGCTCCGAACAGGTAATCCAGCTCCGCGTGCGCATACCCGTCCAGACTGCCCACAGAGGGCGCCGCCAGGGGCATCGCATCGAATGCCATCTGCGTCACCAGCCCCTCCGTGCAGGCGGGCACCTCATCTCGCACCACCTTCAGCACCTCCGGCACCATCTGCTGGGCCTCGACGGTGCCGGACACCTCCGCGTCGAACAGGATACGCGCCTCCCCCGGCCAGACGGACGGCAACGCGCGCAGTCGTGCGCACCCCTCCGGCCCGGACAACTCGACGGGCTCCTTCAGTGCGGGCGCGTGGTTCATAATGAGCCCGTAGCGAAGGAGCCCTGGCGATGCCACGACACCGGACCCCGCACAGCGCCAGAGCATGGCCTCCGGAGTGGCGTCCACCACGGCCCTCGCGTTGAGCTGAATCTCGCCGGACTTCCCCGCGAGCACGGCGCCCTTTGCGGCCCCTCCCGACACCAGCAACGCCACCGGTCGCACGTGGTACAGCACGTCCATGCCGGCGTCTGCGGCCATGCTGTCCAGCGTCAGTTCCAGCACTGCGCTGTCGAGCAGTCCGTTA
>JASFTU010000051.1:0-8982 GCA_050050635.1 Candidatus Brocadiaceae bacterium | reverse complement strand
GGAAGGCGGCCAATGGACTCCGCGCTGATACGGGAGCTTCTCGAGCAGGTGTGCGGTACCGTTCGTGCAGCGGGCGAGGCGATCCTGGGCGCGGCAGCGGGCGACATAGAGACGGACTACAAAAGGGACGGCTCTCCGATCACCACCGCTGACCGTGCCGCACACCACATTGTCTCGCACCGGCTGAGAGCCCTGGAGATGGGATGGCCTGTGATCTCAGAAGAGGGCAGCACGCCGGAAGGTCCACGCGATGGGCCATTCTGGCTCGTCGACCCCCTCGACGGCACCAGGGAGTTCCGCAAAGGGCTCGACGAGTACACCGTCAACGTCGCCCTCGTGGAAGAGGGCAGGCCCGTGCTGGGGGCCGTGCACGCGCCGGCCCGCAGCCTGTGCTACTTCGGAGCAGAAGGAACCGGAGCGTGGCGCGAGGACATGGAAGGCGTGCACACACTCCCACTTGAGCAGGAGAGGTCATTGCGGCCCGTCGGCGTCATCAGCAGATCGCACGCTTCGGACGAAGTGATGGCCTTGCTCGAGCGGCTCGGCATCCAGCGGGTCGTAAGGCGCGGCAGCTCCCTGAAGATGTGTTCCGTGGCAGAGGACAGTGCACAGATATACCCGCGTTTCGGGCCGACTTATCCGTGGGATACGGCAGCGGGGACGGCGGTTGCCCGGGCCGCCGGATGCAAAGTTCTCGACCTGACCGGCCGCCCTCTGGACTACTCCCGACCATCCGAGAAGCATCACGGCTTCGTCGTCTATCGCGCTGGAAGCGGAGTCGCGAGGGAGCTGGAGAGCATGTGGCAGAGCGAAGGCGCAGTCTCGTAAGGGCTGCTTGCCACGGGGAGAAAAGACATGAGCGGCGTCGAACACGCCCCGCGCCCCGATTTCCTGGTCATCGGTGCGGCCAAGTCGGGAACCACCAGCCTCTGTTTCGGGCTGAGCCGCCATCCCGACGTTTACATCACCGATCCGAAGGAGCCGCACTTCTTCTCGGCGAATTACGACCGGGGGTGGCGCTGGTATTCATCGCTTTTCTCGGTGGCCGGATCCCGGAAGGCACTGGGCGAGGGGAGTGTCAGTTACACAATGCAGCGACATCAACCGGGCGTTTCCGAGCGCATCGCCCGCGACCTCCCGGACGTCCGTCTGATCTACATCGTGCGGCATCCGCTCAAGCGCATCGAGTCGGGTTGGCGTCACCTGCTGCGATCGAACCGCACCCGGCTCGGGCTCCCCGACGCAATAGACGCCTTCCCTGGGCTGATCGATACATCCCTTTACTGGCGCCAGATCAGTTACTACCGGGACCTGTTCCCCGACGAGCAGATCCGCGTCGTGTTCTTCGAGGACTTCGTTCGGAACCAGCTCTCGGTTCTGCAGGACTGCTGGCGGTTCCTGGGTGTCGATGCGGAAGTCTCCCTGGATGCGGCCCCCGGGGCGCGGAACGTGTCCAGTGGAATGTGGGTCGGACCCGTGGCGAGCATCCTGCGCAGACTGCAACTCGGAGGCCGCCTGCGCCCTCCGCGCTGGCTCGTCAAGCTCCTGCGCAAACTGCTCTATCGCGAATTGAGCGACGAGGAACGGAGCCCCGAATGGACCGGCGCCGCGAAGGGGAAGGCGATAGAGGCGATCGGGCCGGATGCCGCGGAGTTCCTGCGTTTCTACAAGAAACCGCCCGACTTCTGGCGGTTTGACGAGATGGAGTCCGAAGCCAACTGATGCCAAAGCTCGGACGGCGTCCCATCAGTTGGCGGCTGAGCGTGAACGTGGCAGCCGGCGGCCGGCGTTTGAACCGGCCCCAAGCAGTGTGCTACCGTTCAGGAGGCGGTGGGGGCGTAGCTCAAAAGACAGAGCGCAGGGCGGTTCACCCTGAGGTTGGAGGCTCAAATCCTCCCGCCCCCGCCAGCAATGCAGAAATCCCCGCTCCAGGGGCCCCGGAGCAAGCGCACCGTACCGCGCCCCCTGCGGCAGTTACCTGTCAGCTGAGGGCATCTCGGTTCTTCTACCCCTCCTGATCGCCATGCGCCTCGTCGCCGCTTCCACTGCGCCCGTCGCGCGAGTGAACCCGACGAGACCTCCGCACAAGCAGCCAGACCAACAGCGCCGCGGTTCCGGCACCTGCACCGTTGAGCAGCAGGTCGGTCCCGGACGCCCCTCGGCCCGGAATGAACGCCTGCGCCACCTCCATCACGACACCGAAGGCGAACGCCGCGCCCGCCCCCAGTGCCCCCAGCCGGGGCGCTTGCGTCACCCCGTGGGCGTAGAGGGTCGCCGACCACAGGAGGGCGAGCAGGCAGTACGCCGGTGCGTGGAGCAGGTTGCTCACGCCCCGACGCAGCGGCGTGGCGGCCAGCGGCGACTCGCGCCCCACCGGCGTCAGCGACGCGGCCGCCAGCACGACGGTCGCAGCGACGAGCACGATAAGGGTCAGCCGGCGATGGCGCGTCAGATCCAGGGACCAGACCTCCCGAGTATCTCAGTTCAACAAACGGATCGAAGAATGCGGGGCCGGGATGCTCAGCAACCGGCCACGACCACCAGGCGCGCGCCCCGGAAGCGCAACTCCGAATGCATCAGGTGGGCCGCCGAGGCGAAGATGGCCACCGCAGGCACCGGTGACCACACCCGCTGTCCGGATAGTCCAACACGTATGTCCACGGAAGTCAACGCGTCCGGGGGCCCAGCGGCCGCTCCTTGCCGCAGTCAGGGGACGATCCGGATGCGCCCGATCGTATACCGCTCCTCTTCGTCGCCGCCCGCCGTGGCGATCTGCACGTGACGGGTCGGGGCGGCCGGGTCGGCCATCAGCATGCCCACCTTCAGCAGATACTCCCCGGCCGGGAGCGTGGGCGGAACCGAGAACCGCGCCTTCACCCTGACCTCTGTGCCGGGGCGCCATCGCGTTGTCGGCGGATCCGGCGACACGGCCAGCCCGACGGCGAAGAGCCCCGCTTCGTCGTACAACGTCAGCTCAATCTGGCGGTCGGAGTAGCATGGGGCAACGCCCCGATTGGCCCACTTCATCTCCAGTTCGAGCGTGTCCGCGGGTCCGACCTCGGCCGGGGCGGCCGCACTCAGCAGGGCGAACCGGTAGCCGAGCCGTGGACCGTAGCGCCGCAGAAGCTCTCCCAGCTCGTCGCAGGCCTTCTGCGAGGTGGTCTCCGCGCCGCCTATGTTGATGTAGGTGGGATGCGCCCTTCGAAGGGCCCACTCCAGCACGGCCGCCGGCTCCTTCTCTTGAAGCTTCCACCCGTAGACTCCGCCGCCGCGCCCGCCGCCCTCAAACAGCACCGGCAGCGTCCGCCACAGTCCCTGCATCGGCCAGTCGCTGTAGTCGGGCGTCTCCGGGTAGGGCCATCCCCCCAGGCCGTCGTCGCGGAGACCGACACCGTAACGTTCCAGCAGATCCACGACGTCCATGTTCCTTCCGCCGGCCAGCTTTATGCAGTCGTAGCCGATGAACAGCTGCGTGTGGGGGAAGGCGTCCCGGTACATCCGGACGAACGTCGTTATAAGCTCGAAGGCCCGGTCGTCATCCAGGCCCGCCTTCCGGAAAGGGCCCCGCGGGGTCAGGTACCATTCGCCACCCGTGTTGCCCACGCCCCCCACGTCGACGAAGGCAAGGTAGGGCGAATCGGCGAACCGTTCGCCCAGGAACTCGATCAGGCGCCGGTGCTCCTCGATATAGGCCCGGTCCCAGTAGAGGATGCGCTCCGCAGGCTTGCCCTCGTGGACGTAGCTGACGCGGCCGACCTTGTCCCGCAGCTCCGGGGGCAGGTGCGCCAGTGCATTGGCGTAGACCCGGAAGGCGACGTGTCGTCGGTGGGCGATCCAGTTCTCCAGGAGCCGGACCGGCCGGCTGTCGGCGAACGTCCCGTCCGGGCCGACCCAGGACTTGCTCGGGTGTCGCGTATAGACCACGGAGGCGAGGGCGAACGGTTCCTTGCCCCCGGCCACACGCTTCCGCAGGGCGTAGCCGTCCTGGTAGTTGTAGGCCACCCAGCCGCAGTCCGGGTTGCGCAGAAACCGGTCGGATTCCTGGAATTCCCGACGGATGGTCCGGCCGCCCAGCGCCTCCGCGGCTACGAACGCGGCGACCACGGCGATGAGCGCCGCGCCGATGACCGCCCGGGCTACGACAGGTGCGACGGACCGGCGGGAACCGTGCATCTTCACCTGCTCCTCCGTTGAGCCACGTTGCGGGGACACTGATTAGAGCACACGAGCAAACCGCGCGCCAGCGCGCCCCCCCGGCGGGGGCTCCGCCAGGCGTTACAGCCCCCGCAGAATGTGGGGTTTATGCAGCACTGTGTTGAGAGCGCTCAACACGTGCAGAGGACCCTTCCGCCCGACCCCGCCGGAAAGCAATTGCCATAACACGTTTCTAAGTAACGGCTTGGCGGCATTCTACGGGCTTTGTATCGCTGAAGGCACGCGGGTACGAGGTTTGCTGTTGCTAGGTGACGGAAGCAAGTGCGGGTGTGTTCGTCTGGGCGCAGGCAGCCTAGGAGAGTCAACGAAAGTGAAGAAGCAAAGGGCGGCCTTCCGATTGACCCCATCGCCGGTGAGACTGCTGTGCTTCGCCGCAGTGGTCCTTGTCGTGGCAGCGCCCATAGCGGCCGCCGTGCCGACGCTGCAGCTGTGGGGGCCGGGATCCGAGTACCGGACCGACCTGGAGTCCTGGTTCACCCTGGAGAATCCGTTCGAGCTGCATGTCATTGGTGCGGTCACGCCCGAGTGGGTTTCCTACATCGACAACGTCACCCTGTACTTGTCAGTGCCCGAGCAGTACTACAACACGTCGGGATCGATCACGGTGCAGGGGTTGCCCAGCGCCCCGCCACCCCCACCGTCGTACGACATGAATGGTGATCCGCTCGTGGACGAGGTACCGAGCGTCAACTACCAGCTCGGGGCGGGAGGACTTGCGCCTACCTATGGCACTCCTGCCGCATTGTCTCCTCACGGCGTCTACCCGACCTACTACTGGGCTCTTGACCTTCCGACCCTCTGGGTAATGCTCGCAGGAGAAACCGTACTGGACTATTCCCCCGACGGCGGCGGCTCGGACACGGGGGATATCCAGCGCTATCAGATCAGCTACAGCGACTTCTTCTGGGTGCACGCCGACGCCTCGGGAGTCGGCCATAACGGGGGCACGAAGTCCGTCTTCGCTCCCTACTCCCACGACGCGGACGCGTCGGTGCCGGAGCCGGCGACCCTCGCCCTGCTGTCGCTCGGCATCGCCGGGCTCGGGTACCGCACCGTTCGCCGACGCAGGCGCCGGGCCTGAGCCGGCCCGGATCCCGCCTCACCCTCGACCTGCGTCCATGCGCTGATTTCTGCGCTTCTGCCGCGCTGCGCGTGCATCCCCGCCGGCATCTGGTAACATCTTCTCCACGGCATCCTGGAGCAATTCCGGAGGAAGCGCTATGGCCGGCCGCACCTTCGAACTCGAACCCAGAGAGGTCCCGCGTGTCGAGACGGACTGGCGCCGGATCGCCACGAAGTTTCCCGTGCCCGAATCGCTGCCCGTCCTGGCGGAATTGCGCCGGTACGAGCCGCTCTCGATGCAGGGTCAGCCGCCCGTCGTCTGGGACAGGGCGTCGGGCTGCCAGGTCTACGACCCGTGGGGCAACGTCTGGCTGGACTGGTCCAGCGGCGTTCTGGTGGCCAACACCGGGCACAGCAACGCCGACGTCTGCCGCGCTATCCGCGAGCAGGCGGCCCACGGCCTCATCCACAACTACTGCTTCCCCGCCGAGATGCGCGCACGGCTCGTCTGCGCCCTGGTCGAGGCGGCGCCGGAAGGGATCGACAAAGCGTTCCTGCTGACCACCGGCTCGGAGGCGGTCGAGTGCGCCATCAAGCTGTCCCGGGCCAGAGGGCTCGATCGCGGCGGCCCGGACAAGACCGTGATCGTCACGTTCGAGAACGCCTTCCACGGCCGCACGCTGGGCGCCCAGCAGGCCGGCGGCATACCCGCCCTGAAGGAGTGGATCGTCCACCTCGACCCGGCCTTCGTGCAGGCGCCGTTCCCCGACGGGTTCCGCTGCGAGGACACGAGCTTCGAGCTGTTCGAGTCTTCACTGGAGCGTCTCGGGGTGGATCCCGACGCAGTGGCCTGCGTGATGACCGAGACATACCAGGGGGGCGGCGCGAGCTTCGCCCCCGGCGACTACATCCGCCGTCTGCGCGAGTGGACCCGCCACCACGACGCGCTCCTGGTCATGGACGAGGTCCAGGCCGGCTTCGGACGCACCGGCACCTTCTGGGGCTTCGAGCATTACGGGGTGGTGCCGGACCTGATCTGCTGTGGGAAGGGCATCACGAGCGCACTGCCCCTGAGCGCCGTGCTGGGCCCGGCCGAAGTGATGGACCAGTTCGCCCCCGGCACCATGACCAGCACGCACAGCGGGAACCCGGTCTGCGCCGCGGCGGCACTGGCAAACCTGGAGTTTATCCGCGACAATGACCTCGTCGAGCACGCTCGCAACGTGGGAGAGGTGCTGCACGCCGGGCTGCAGCAACTGGGACGCCGGTTCTCACACGTCATCGGCGCCGTCCACGGTCGGGGCATGGTCGCCGGGCTGCACCTGGTGCGACCCGGATCGGAGGAGCCCGACGGGGAGCTGGCCTTCCGGGTCGTGCGCGCCTGCGTCGAGCGCGGGTTGCTGCTCTTCAGCCCGGTGGGCGTGGGGTCGGCCACGGTGAAGATCTGTCCGCCGCTGGTCACCCCGGACGAGGCGGTTCGGGAGGGAGTGAGTGTGCTGGAAGACGCGCTGCAAGCAGAAGTGGACTGAACGGGGGCGCACGGCCGGTGGTCGGAGTTGCCCGGCGAATCCCGACCGACCCGGGGGGCGCGGTCGGACTGCCTGAGGGGCAAGTGTTGCCTTTTGTGGACACCCTCGTGTTGAGTTTGCGAGAAAGGCCGGGCGAGCCAGTCCGGCGCTCGGTAGAGGGGGCACCGCAGTCCCGGCGAGAGGCGTACTGACCGCCGCCCACGGCGGGAGGCCTGGCGGCACAGGCTTTGCAGCATGAGGACTGACTGGCTTGTTAGGGACACACGACTGTGGATGACCTCCTGAATCGATCGAGGGGAGACTGCCGGCGATGAGTCGACATGGGATCGCGGTTGCAGGGCTCTGCGTTCTGGGATTGGTCGTCAGCACGGGCTGCGCGCGCCTGGGCGACCTGAACCGCCGACTGGTTTCGCTGGCGGAGGTCTCGAAGAAGGCCCCGAACGCTCCATACATCGTCGACCCGCCGGACACCATCAGGGTGGAGTTCGTCGATGAGCCGCAGTTGACGCGGGAAGTTCAGCTCCGCTCCGACGGCTTCGTGACGCTGCCCCTGCTGGAGGACGTGCACCTGGCGGGGCGGACAACGCCGGAGATACGGGAGAGGCTGGAGGAGCTCTACGCGAAGTTCTACAAGGAGCCGCAGATTCTGGTGACCGTGACCCAGTTCCGCAGCAAGCACATCTACGTCTACGGCGAGGTCGGTCGGCAGGGCCAGATCCCCTACACAGGGTATCAGACCCTCTCTGATGCGATCGGCACCGCCGGTGGCGTGACGCGGCGCGCTGCATGGGGACGCGTCAAGGTCATCCGGGGCGATCCGGAGGATCCGGAGGTCTTCTCCGTGGACCTGGACGACCTCGTGCTGGACGGCGACACCCGGTGGGACGTGTCCCTGGCTGAGAACGACGTGATCTACGTGCCGCCGACGGTCCTGGCATGGATCGGTTACCAGATCGAAAGCCTCCTGTTCCCGACGCGGGGCGTGACCTCGCTTGTGGCGGCGCCGCAGGGGCTGTAGGCGCAATTACCCGTTCGGACCGGGTTTGGAGGAGTGGGCAGACGGATGTACCTGCAGCATTTCGGACTCAGCGAGTTCCCCTTCAGCACCTCGCCTGATCCGCGCTACTACTACCCAACGCCCAAGCACAAGGAGGCGCTGGCCTGCCTCCTCTACACCGTCCGGCAGAAGAAAGGATTCGCCCTGGTCACCGGCGAGGTCGGCACGGGGAAGACAATGCTCTGTCACGCCGCTCTGCGACGCTTCGGCGAGGCCGTCGAGGCGGCCACCCTGAGTCACACTTCCCTGAGCGCCGCCGAGCTGCTGCAGGCCGTCGGCGCCGAGTTCGGCGCCCCGCCGGGCACCAGCTCGAAGGTCGAGATGATAGCCGCCCTGAAGAGGCACCTCCTGGAACTGCGGGAGGCCGGCCGGACGGCGGTGCTGATCATCGACGAGGCCCAGGACCTGCGACTCGACGTGCTGGAGGAGATCAGGCTGCTGGGCAACCTCGAGACCGCCACCGACAAGCTTCTGCAGGTACTGCTGGTGGGGCAGCCCGAGCTGCGCAGGCTGATCGGCAGCCGCCAGCTTCAGCCGCTCGATCAGAGAATCGCCGTCAAGTTCCACCTGGGGCCGCTCTCGCCGGAGAACGTGAGCCGATACGTGGATCATCGGCTGCGCATCGCAGGCGCCACCGGTCCGCTCTTCGACGAGGAAGCCAAAGCAGGAGTAGCAGACGCCAGCGGCGGGGTGCCGCGCCTGATCAACGTGGTCTGCGACCAGGCCCTCCTGCAGGCCTATGTACAGGACAGAGACGTGGTGAGCCCCGAGACGGTACAGCGCATCGTCGCCGAGATGGAAGGCTACTACATGGACACTCCCGCCGGCGAGGAACTGGAGGTCCCCGGCTCACTGGCCGAGGCCAGTCGCGCCCGAGGAGGACCGATGGGCGTGCCGCTGCGCCCGGCCAGCCCCGCATCGCCCCGGCCTGCCACGCCGCAGTTTGAGAGCGTGGAGGTGCTGTGCGATGCGATAGATGGGGGCTGGCTCGAGCTGGACTTCGGCACGCCGGATCGCGGGCGCCGGATCGCACGTTACCTGGTGGATGGAGCGGAGATCGTCCTGAAGCTGGCCAGGGGGAGCAGCAGGGATTACGTGGCGCTGGTCGCCACTGCCCCC
>JASFTU010000050.1:0-9001 GCA_050050635.1 Candidatus Brocadiaceae bacterium | reverse complement strand
CACGTTCGAGACGAACACGGCGGCGAAGGCTATCGTGAGAAACTGGGCTACGTCCATCGTTCCCTCAGCTAAGTGCGCTTCCTCTGGCCCAGCCAGTTGAACAGCCCCATCAGCAGCCCCAGGACCAGGAACGCCCCGGGAGCCTGGATCAGGATCGCCGCCGGGACGTAACGGACCGGCCACGAGACCGGCACCCAGGGATAGCCCCAGATGGTGCCGCTGCCGAGCACCTCCCGCACGCCGGCCACCAGGCAGATCGCCAGCATAAACCCCACCCCGATGCCCAGGCCGTCCAGAATCGAACGCAGCACGCCGTGCTGGTAGGCGAACGACTCAGCCCGGTAGAGGATGGCGCAGTTGACGACGATCAGGGGAATGAAGATGCCGAGGCTGGCGTTGATGCGCGGGGGCAGCTTCCCCGCGAAGACGATCTCCACCATGGTCACAAACGACGCGATGATCACGATGAAGCAGGGGATGCGCACCTCCCGCGGGATGAAGCGGCGCAGGACCGACACCAGCGTGTTGGCGCAGACGAGAACGAAGATGACGGCCACCCCCATGGCGACGGCGTTCTTCAGCGCGGTGGTCACCGCCAGGGTCGGACACAGGCCGACCGCCAGCACGAACACCGCGTTCTGGGACAGGATGCCCTTCCTGAACTCGCGCCAGAGGGAGGATTCCGCCATGGAGACCTCCGGGAAGCCCGGCCGCGTTCACCCATCCGCCCGGGACCGACGAGCCGGACATGCTGTCGGCGTCGGCTACCAAAAGGAACCGTTGAATATAGCAGATGGCCTGAGCCTTCTCAAGCAACGCCGCGGAGCGCCAGCCCGGCGAAGTTGACCACAACCAGAAGCGGCCAGAGGAGCCAGCAGACCATCGTGGCATAGGTCATCTCCAGGCAGAAAGGGGCCCACAGGCGGTCCAGCGCGTAGAGCAGCAACCCCACAAGGCTCACCCCCAGGGTGCCCGCCAGGAGGAGAGCCGCAAGTGCCGGGCTGATCGGCCAGTACACCAGGACGGTCGCCCCCGCCGCCACGGGCACAAAGAGCGCGCCGCAGGCGCACAGAGCCAGCGTGCGCTGCCGGCTGTAGGCAACGGCCGCCGCGCCGAAGAGCGCCAGCGAAAGCACGCTGAGTTGAAGAGCCGCCGAGATCTCCGTCCCTCCTGCCAGATCACCACCCGGGGAGAGGGGTATTCTACCGGCGCAGAAGGGGAGGAAGAAAGCACATCGCCCTCGCGTACAGAGCCTCTCGCCTGCTTGCAATGGCAGGGCGCGTCGTATTAGATTAGAGTCGTCAGAGGGGGGAACAGCCGTTACTCCAGACCGCCGAAGCACGAACAAATGGCCCGCTTTCTACACAGGACGAAGCCTCCCATAGTGCTGCTGACCGACTTCGGTTTCAAGGACAGCTACGTGGGCGCTATGAAGGGGGTAATCCGGAGCATCAGTCGGGATGCCGACATCATCGATCTGTCCCACAACATCGTGCCGCAGGACGTGGCGGAGGCCGCCTTCGTGCTGGCGGCCTCGTACCGCTACTTCCCGGGGGAGGCCATCTTTACCTGCGTTGTGGACCCGGGCGTGGGCACCGAACGGGCCGTGCTCTACATGCGGGCCAATGACCAGGTGTTCCTGGCGCCGGACAACGGGCTCTTGAGCGTGATCTCCGACGAGTGCGGCCACGCCGAGCTCAGGAAGGTCACCGCCGAGGAGCACTTCCTTGAGGACAGGAGCACCACCTTCCACGGGCGAGACGTGTTCGCCCCGGTCGCCGCACGCCTGGCCGAAGGGCTCGAGCCGGAGAAGCTCGGCCCGGTCATCTCGCACATACAGCGTCTGCAGCTCCCCAACCCGGTGCGCACGGCGGACGGCAGCCTGCGGGGCGAGATCATCTACATCGACCAGTTCGGCAACCTGATAACGAACATCCGGCAGAACACAATGCGGCGCAGCTTCGACGCGCCTCCCTCCCGGCTGGAGGTGCACGTAAAGCGTCGGAGCGCACGGGGACTGTGCAACGCCTACGCCGACCGCCCCGAGGGTGAGCTGCTCGCCCTGGTGGGAAGCAGCGGCTACCTGGAAGTGGCGGTCAACAGGGCGTCGGCCGCCGAGCGTCTGGGGTGCGAGAAGGGCGATTCGGTCACCGTCAGCGTGGCGGCACAGAGCGAGGGGCAGTGAAGCACCGCATCAGCGTCCCAGCGCCAGCACGGCGCGCAGACCGGCCACCCTCCGATCGTTGACCGAGAGCGGCTCGGCGCTGCGCAGCAGCCAGCGTTCACCGATCTTCTCCAACTGGATCACCCAATCGCTCGTGGCGACGCCGGGCCGGTACTGCGTCGTGTGCACGGAGCGGACCTGAACGCGCGCCGAGGCGCGCCCTCCCCTCACCTGAAGCTCCCGGATCACGAAGACGGCCCGCGAGATCGGGGCGTCGGCGAGAGCCCCCTCGAGCAGCTCAGCCAGCCGGTCCCGGTCGATCCGGTCTTCGGAGAAGTGAGGCGAGACGTACGACATCGCCGCCTCCGCGTCCCCCCGCACGAGTGCGTCGCGCGCGTCGGCGATGGTGCGGGAGATGCGCCCCCTCTGGCCGGGCTCGAACAGGACGAACGCCCCCCAGGCCACGCCCGCCACGGCAAGGACCACGACCAACGAGACCTTCGGGTGGGCCCGCGCCAGCGACAGCAACCGCCTCGTTCCGCCCGCGGAGAGTCTTCGGTCGGGCGCGCGTCGTTCCATTCCGGCGTCTCCACTGACGTCCCGCCGCACCTCGCGGCCCTCATCCCTCGATGTAGCAGACTGCCAGCGCAGTCCGCACGAGGTCATCCACGTCGGGAAGGTACTCCCTCTCCAGCACCTCCGACTGCGGGGAGATGGCGTCCGCCGAGCCGATGCGCGCCACCGGCGCGTCCAGGTAGTCAAAGCCCCCCTCCTGGATACGGCTGGCGACCTCCGCCGTGAAGCTGCCCGTGCGGCACGCCTGGCAGGCCACCACGCAACGGCCGGTCTTGCGGACGGAATCCAGCACCGTCTCCACGTCCAGAGGGATCAACGAGCGCAGGTCGATCAGCTCGGCCTCCACACCGTGCTCCTCGGCCAGCACCCGGCCTGCCTCGAGCATCGTCCGGGCCATCCAGCTCCAGGCCACTATGGTGACGTCGCCGCCCTCTCGCCGGACGGCGGCCCGTCCGATGGGCACCAGGTAGTCCTCCGACGGCACCTCGCCCCGGTTGTTGTAGAGGGCCTGCGACTCGACGAACAGCACGGGATTGTCGTCCCGGATCGCGCTTTTCAGCAGCCCCTTCGCGTCGTACGGCGTGGAGGGGCAGACGACGCACATCCCCGGCGTGTGGGTGGCGTGCGCCTCGAGGGCCTGGGAGTGCTGCCCGCCGTAGCCCTTGCCGGCGCCCACGGAGCTGCGAATGACCATCGGCACGGTGGTCTGGCCGCCGCTCATGTAATGCCACTTGGCCGCCTGGTTGAAAAGCTGATCGCCCGCCTGGAACTCGAAGTCGCTGTACATCAGCTCGACCACCGGCCGCAGGTCGGTCATCGCGGCTCCGACGCCCGTGCCGATGATGGCCGCTTCGCTGATGGGCGCGTTGAAGACACGCCGCCTGCCGAATGCCTCCAGCAGACCTTTGGTCACCTTGAAGGCGCCCCCGTAGTCCGCGACGTCTTCACCGTAGAGGACGACCCGCTCGTCCCGCAGCATCTCCTCGATCAACGCCTCCCTCAGCGCCTCCTTGAAGGAGATCTCGCCGTCCTCGCGCCCGGGCACAGGCGGCGGGCCCAGCGCAGAGGGGTCCGCGAACTCCTCGGGCACCTGCTCGGAGGAGGTGTCGGTGAACACGTAGCGAGTCACCTCCGAGGGATCGGGATCGGCGGCCCGGGCGGCCCGGATGGCGGCCCGCTCGTGTCGCTCCTCCACGGTTTGCTGAAGCCGGTCGAGCCGATCCTCGTCGGCGATGCCGGCCCGGATGATCTGCCTGCGCAGCGCACCGATCGGGTCCAGCTCCCGCCAGGCCTTCTCCTCCTCCTTCGCCCGGTACTCCGTGCGCGGATCGCTGAGGCTGTGCCCCTGGTAGCGATAGCAGACCAGCTCCCTCAACACCGGGCCCCGCCCTCTGCGCACGAGCTCGGCCGCGCGACGGACGCTGTCCCGGACGGCCAGCACGTCCATGCCGTTGACCACCTCGGCGTGCATGGCCTCCTCGTTGTAGGCGGCCGCCCGGCGGGCCAGGAAGTCCGTGCCCGTGACCTCGCCGCGCTGCTGGCCGGTCATGCCGTACTGGTTGTTGACGATCACGTAGATGATGGGCAATCCGTACGGGCGGTCGGCCAGCTGATTGGTGAACTGGTCCATGGCACCGAAGTTGAGCGACTCCAGCACGATGCCGTTGCAGTAGGCACCGTCGCCGGCAAAGCAGACCACCAGGCCGTCCGTCTCGCGGTATCGGCAGCTCAGCGCCGCGCCGGTGGCGATGCCGACCGATCCCCCGACGATGGCGTTGGCCCCCAGGTGCCCGCTGGAGAAGTCGGCGATGTGCATCCCGCCCCCCCGGCCCCGGCAGTAGCCGTCCTCCTTCCCGAACAGCTCCGCAACCGTCCGGTAGATGTGCTCCGACCTGGCCAGCTCGTGCAGTTCCTCACCGGAGAGCCCGGCGGCCTCGTCGGTGGCGATCCACCGCCGCAGCTCCTCGTCCGCCCGGCCGTTGATGGCCAGGTAGCCCTTCGCGACGGCGTCTCCGTGTCCGCGGTGGGTACTGGTGATGTAGTCGGTCCAGCGCATCGCCGAGCAGGCGCCGACGCTGGTCGCCTCCTGTCCGATGGACAGGTGCGTGGGCCCGCGGTAGCGGAATCCGATCTCCCGAAGGGGCTCGAAGGACTGCATGCGGAGCGCCAGGATCATCTCCTCGAACGCGCGGATGCTCATCATCCACTCGAGCAGATCGAGGGCATCCGCCTCGGAGAGCGTTCCGGCCTCCAGTTCGTCTTCGAGGGTGCTGTCGTACTGGAAGACGGGGACACTGCGGAACTCCAGTTCCGCGGGTTCGAAGTCGGGCATGACTGAGATTTCGCGGACCACAGCGGGCCTCCGTCAAGGAAGTGTGGGCTTGCGAATCGGGCGCTGCCACGTCCTTAGCGCGGCGCCCGGGACGAAGGCTGTGGGGCAGAACGTCCGGGAGACAGTGCGCCCGCAAACAAGGCGGTTATAGCCCAGCCCGGTCGGCAGCGCAACTGGACGGCGCGCGCTCAGGCCCCCTTGCGCTTGCGCTCCTCCAGCAGGGGCCTTTCGCCCCTGACCACTTCCGGGCCGACCACGTAGCTGTGCCCCTTGGGTCGGGAGGGCAGGTTGAAGAGGGGCTCCAGCATCACCCGCTCCATCACCGAGCGCAGGCCCCTGGCGCCGGTGCCCTTCTGCTCGGCGGCCAGCGCGATCTCGCGCAGTCCCGCTTCGCTGAACTCCAGGCGCGCCCCCTCCATCTCGAAGTACTTCTCGTACTGCCGCACCAGCGCGTTCCTCGGCTCCACCAGGATGCGGATCAGCTCCTCCTGGGTCAGCGGCATGAGGGCCGCCACCACGGGCAGGCGGCCGACCAGCTCCGGAATGAGCCCGAACTTGATCAGGTCGTCATCGGTCACGCCCTGCAGCAGCCGCCCTTTGTCGTCCTCGGCGTCCGGGCCACCCTTCCCGAAACCGATGCTCTGCTCGTTGGTGCGCCTGGCCACCAGCTCCTCGATCCCGTTGAACGACCCGCCGCAGATGAACAGGATACGGCTGGTATCGATCTGGATGTACTTCTCCTCGGGGTGCTTCCGGCCACCGTGGGGCGGTACGTTGGCCAGGGTGCCCTCGAGCATCTTCAGCAGGGCCTGCTGGACGCCTTCACCGCCCACGTCGCGCGTGATGCTGACGTTGTGATAGGTCTTGCCGATCTTGTCGATCTCGTCGACGTAAACGATGCCCTGCTCCGCCCTTTCGATCTCGAAGTCGGCGGCCTGGATCAGTTTCAGGAGCACGTTCTCCACGTCTTCGCCGACGTAGCCGGCCTCGGTCAGCGTGGTGGCGTCCGCGATGGCGAAGGGGACGTCCAGGCTGCGGGCGAGCACCCGCGCGATGAGCGTCTTGCCACAGCCCGAGGGCCCGATCAGAAGGACGTTGCTCTTCTCCAGCTCGACGTCGTCCAGGTCGCCGTGCAGCAGGCGTTTGTAGTGGTTATGGACGGCGACGGCGACGGTCTTTTTGGACTGTTCCTGCCCGATGACGTACTCGTCGAGGTTGCGCTTGATCTCGGTCGGCGGGGGCACACGCAGGACGTGTCCGGGCTCCCGAGGTCGGACCCGGTTCTGTTTGATGATGGAGTAGCAGAGCTCGACGCAGCCGGCGCAGATGAAGGTATTATGGCCGCCCTGGATCAGCCTCTCGACCGATTCGTAGCTCTTGCCGCAGAACGAACAGGCCTCTTTGTAGTTGTCACGATCGTTCGCCATCTCCCCGTCCTACCAGAACGCGTCGAACGGCGCCGGCCTCAGCTTTCCTTCGTACCGGCCAGAACTTCGTCCACCAGACCGTACTCCCTGGCCTCTCCGGCGGACATGTAGAACTCCCGATCGGCGTCCTCTTCTATCCTCTCCAGCGGCTGTCCGGTATGGTCTGCGAGGATCTTGTTGATCCACTTCTTCAGCTTCACCATCTCTTCGGCATGGATGCTGATGTCGGCGGCCGTACCCTCCATGTCGCCCCAGGGCTGATGCAGCATCACGCGGGCGTGCGGGAGGGCGAACCGCTTGCCCGATGTGCCTCCGGCCAGCAGGACCGCCGCCATGCTGAATGCGTGGCCCACCACGTAGGTGGCCACGTCGCACTGCACCAGTTGCATGGTGTCGTAGATGGCCAGCCCGCTGGTGATCAGTCCGCCGTTGGAGTGGATGTAGAGGTGGATGTCCTGTTTCTTATTCTCGCTCTGGAGGTAGAGCATCTGGGCCACGGTCAGATTGGCCACGGTGTCATTGACCACGCTCCCGATGAATATGATACGGTCTTCCAGAAGGCGAGAGAAAATGTCATAGCCCCGCTCCCCGTGGGTCGTCTTCTTGACGACGGTGG
This sequence comes from Candidatus Brocadiaceae bacterium, assembly GCA_050050635.1. Taxonomy (GTDB): domain Bacteria; phylum Planctomycetota; class Brocadiia; order SM23-32; family SM23-32; genus JASFTU01. Next base: position 1,886 of record JASFTU010000050.1, on the reverse strand, counting down.
GCACGATCGTGCTTGCCCAGCCCGTCGGAGGCCCCGCGCCCTCGCGCCGGCCCCCGGGCTCTATATCTGCTCTCTGCATGACGTTACTCCTCCCCGGCATTATCTGCTGACGCGCCGGGCACGCCCCCTTCAGCGACGGCCTCTTCGCCGCCGTACCTACTTGAGAACTCCTCGGGAGACACCTCTTCTATCTTCGCATTTTCCTGGAGGAAATCCAAGACCTTCGTCTCGCGCATGTCGTCGCGCAGCGTGCGAACGAAGCCCCGCTCCTCCAGGTAGCTCCTGGCCCGCTCCTCACGCCATCCTTGCCTCGAGGCAAAGGCGCGCACCTGGCTGTCCACCTCAGATTCGGTGACCAAAATGGTCTCCTTCTGCGCGATCTGCCGCACCAGGAAGGCGACCTTCAGCGAATCCGTCACACCCTGGCGCGTGCGATCGGAACCTTCCGCCGCACGACGCTCCGCCTCCTGGCGGGGGACGCCCGCCCGGAGCATGCGCACCAGCATCCTGGTCTGCTGCTCCCGGCTGGCCCGCTCCACCAGGCTGGGCGGAAGCTCGAAGTCCACCTTCTGCAGCAGCTTCCGCCGGATCATCTGTTCGGTGATCTCCGCCCGTCGCTCCTGGAGGGCGCCTTCCAGCCTTTCCTCGACCATCGAGTGGATCTCATCGGCCGAGGACATGCCGATCTTCTCCGCCAGCTCATCGTCGACCTCCGGCACGCGCTGTCTCATGACGTTCTGGATGGCCAGATGCAGGCGGACTTTCTGCCCGGCCAGTGCCTCCAGCTCCGGCGCGCCTTCGATCTCCTCTTCGGCGACCTCCGCGTCCACCTCGACCTCATCGCCCGCCCGGGCGCCGATGAGGGCGCCCTTGACGCCCTCCACCGAGAAGGGCCCGACCTTCTCCGAGCGCGGATGGAACCCCACGCTCTCCTGCCAGCCCGCATCGGGCACGCCGGCCTCCGCCTCCACGTAGTCGTCCCAGTCGATGCCGGCCTCGGCCACCTCCTCCCAGCTCGCGAACTGGTGGGCGAAGCGCTCCAGTTGCTGCTCTCGGAGGTCGTCCGTGATCTCCAGTTTCGGCACCTCGATCTCCAGCCCCTTGTAGTCGTCCTCCTCGAGCTGGATCTCGGGCATGACCTCGCAGCGGAACTCGAACTCCGCCGGCTCTCCGGGCTGCCAGTCAACGTCCTCCAGGTCGGGCGCCTCCTGCTGGGCCACCACGTTCAGGTCGTGCTCTGCCACCGCCTCGTCGTATGCCTCACTCACGACGGACGCGATCAGGTCGTCCCTCAGCGATTGTCCCAGGCGTCTCTCCACGAGCCCCGCGGGCGCCTTCCCCCGTCGGAAGCCCGGCAGCGTCACCTCGGCGGTCAGTGCGGTCAGCTCCTCCTGGTAGCGCTGCTGCAGGTAGTCGGCGTCGGCCTCTATGCGGATAGAGCACTCACAGGGAGCCGTCCGCTCCACGCTCACGCGGGGGCCTTCCTCCTCCGTCTCCTCGACCGCGGAGGCTCGTTCGGCAGTCTCTTCCGGTGCTTCAGACATGAAAGGTACCCGGCTGTGGAGGGCAGGACTACAGAGACGAAAACGAGGGACGTACAGTCCCTCTCGCTGTTTCCAGCGTATCCGAAGGGCCACCGACAAGTCAAGTGCGACGTGCGCCTCGCCGCGAGCGATCCGGCGCGGGCGGCGCACAGGTCACATCCTGCCTCAGAGCCCCGTCTCAAGCCGCGAGAGCCCCTCCCGACGCCCCCGGTCGCCGGTGCGTGCGTGCCGATCTCAGAGGCTCCGGGTGGGCCCCGCACCGCTTGCAAATGCGGGCGCCAGCGCCGATAATGCCGTTCGCATCCGGTTCGGAAGGGAGCCGCCATGCCAGCCGATGAAGCG
>JASFTU010000049.1:0-9152 GCA_050050635.1 Candidatus Brocadiaceae bacterium | reverse complement strand
CCTGGAGACGCTCCTGGCTGTCCCGCCGATCCTGGTGGAGCGGGGATACCGCGAACTCGCCGAGTCGCTCCTGTGGTACCTGGCGGACGCCCTCAGGGAGAGGGGAGAGGTACAAGAGGCGCTTCGGGTCGCTCGAGAGGGAGCGGAACTCCTGCCCGAGAGTGAGATCGTCCGCTCCCTGCTGGCCGAGCTGTACCCCACCACGCATCCGGACCGGGAAGACCTGCCCGATCTGGTCCGGGCAACGATCGGCGATGCAGCCGTGGCGTTGGACGAGGCCGTCGGATCGCTCGAGCGGCTTCTGAAGCTCGGCCCGGGTTCCTACGTGCTCGACCCGCGTCGGAATGAGGCGGGGCGTGTCGCGGAGTTCGACCCGGACCGGGGGACTCTCGTGGTCGAGTTTGCCGATGAGGAGAAGGCCTATGGGCCCGCGCTGGTCGCCCGCCTGGAGCCGCTCGACCGCGACGACTTCCGCGCGCTGGCTGCGTTCGAGCGGGAGCGGCTGCGGACCATCGCCGAGGACGATCCCGAGGAGCTGGTGTGCCTGCTGCTCAGCGCGCTGGACCGGCGAATGGAGTTGCGCCGCATACGTCTCTACCTGGAGCCGATACTCGGGTCGTGGGGCAAATGGTGGCAGGGCGCCCGAGAGTCGTTGCGGCGCTCCGCGGTGATAGGAATGACCGGGGGCAAGCCCCCGGCCCTGTTCCTTCGCAGCAAGCCCCTCGCCCATGAGCAACGCCTACTGAGGCGCTTCGAGGCGCTCACGGAGCCCCCCGCCAGGCTGTCCATGGCACTCCACGTGTCGAACGAACTCCGGGAGCAACCGGGGGCGACCGGAGAGGTGGCCGAACAGGTGGGCCGCCACCTGGAAGCGGTGGTTGCGGACGCCTCCGAGGAGAACCCGGTCGTGGCGCTGGTTGCGGCCGCCGTTTTGGCGATCTACCGTCGGCAGTTCCCCGACCTGGAGCTTCCGGAGCCAGGCCTGCCGGACGGCGCGGCGGCGGTTGCCCCGACAGAGCTTGTGGCGTTCACTGAAGACGCCGAGGTCCTCACGTGTGTGCTGGACTTCGTGCGACGGCGCTGGGGGGAACGCTGGGCCACGTTCTTTGCCGGGGCGATGCCGGTGCTGCCACGTTCGGTCTGTGGCATGGCGGCGGACCGTCTGGGTTCCGAGGAGGCCGGGGATGTGCTCCGGGAGGCGTGCGAGCAGATACTGGCCAGGCCGGACGCACACCCGGGGGCGGTCGCGTGGCTCTGGCGGCGGTGCACGGCGGAAACTCCGCCGGCTTTCTGCGACCACGTCGATCCCGTCTCGGTGCTGTTCAAGCTGCTCTCGCTCGCCGCCGGGCTGATGCGGGAGACCGGGCTCTCGGAGCAGCAGCAGAAGGAGCGCATCGGCGAGCTGCGTTCGGCCCTTTTCTCACGCGACGGGCAGCCGCTCGAGCGGGCCCTTCAGGCGGCGCGCCCCCGGCAGCTCGCCAGCGTACGGGGCATCGCGGAGAGGAACCCCGCACTGACCGGGCAGATGCAGGCGCGGTTCGCCAGCATCCTGCGGAAGGTCGATCCCTCTCTCTTCGTCAAGGAGGTGCCGCCGTGGGAGGAGGACGTGATCTATACCACGCGGGAAGGGATCGCGAGAAGAGAGCGGGAACTCGAGCGTCTCGTCAATGAGCGGCTCCCGAAGGTGATACGTGAGATCGGGGAGGCGGCCAGGTTCGGTGACGTGAGCGACAACGCGGAATACCAGTCCGCCGTCCGCGAGCGCGCGCGCTTGGCCGACCTGTCGGCCCGGATGCAGGAGGAGATCTCCCGCGCCCGACTCATATCCCCCAATATGGCCGACTGCGACCACGTGACGGTGGGCAGCCGGGTGCGGGTGCGCAACCTGGACACGGGCGAGGAGCAGAGCCTGACGTTCCTCGGCCCCTGGGACGCCCGGCCGGACGAGGGCATCTACGGCTACAACGCTCCTCTGGGCAGGGAGTTCATGGGCAGGAAAGCGGGGGACACGGTGGTATTCCGCATCGGGCCGGAGGAGCGCCGCTGGGAAGTGCTGGAGACCGGTCCTGCCCCGTGAACGGGCCTCAGAGCTGCCTGGAAAGCGGCAGCTCCAGGCTGTGCGCCTCGAGCAGATGTCGGTCGGTGAGGATCTCCTCGGTGGGGCCTTCCGCCACGAGGCGGCCGCCCTCCAGGAGCACCACTCGGGTGCACAGATCCAGAACCGCGTCCAGGTCGTGGCTGGCGATCACGAGAGTCATTCCGAGCCCCAGCAGCAGCTGGATCATCTCTCGGCGGTGCCGGGGGTCCAGGTTGGTGGTCGGCTCGTCCAGCGCCAGCACCTCGGGCTGCATGGACAGCACCGTGGCCACGCAGACCCGCTTTCGTTCGCCGAAGCTGAGGTGATGCGAGGACCTGCCGGTGGCGTAGCTCATGTCCACGGCGGCCAGCGCCCTCTGCACGCGCTGCTCCACTTCCTCCCGCTCCAACCCCATGTTGAGCGGGCCGAATGCGGTGTCCTCAAAGACGGTGGGCATGAACAACTGGTCATCCGGATCCTGGAACACGAGCCCCGTTTTCAGCCGCACCTCGCGCAGCTGCCCCGGTTCCACCGGTATCCCACAGACGGCGACTCGGCCTTCGCCGCGCAGGAGGCCGTTAAGGTGGCACAGAAGCGTGGACTTCCCGGCGCCGTTGGGGCCGACCAGCCCGAGGCGCTCGCCCCGCTCGACGCTCAGGCTCACGTCGCGCAGAGCTTCGGTGCCATCGGGGTAAGTATAGCTCAAATCCTCGATGCTGATTGCTTCGCTCACGCGATTACCCCGGCCCAGAGCAACACGCCTGCCACGCCCACGGCAGCGGAGCCCTTCAGTACGTCGGCGGCACGGAGTCTGAAGTCGTCGAGCGTCCGCACCTCTCCCTGGTAGCCCCGCGCCAGCATGGCGTGATAGACGCGGTCCGTGCGGTCGAAGCTGCGCACGAACAGCATCCCCACCATGCTACCCGTGTTGTGCAGCAGGCGGCCCAACGATGCCTCCTCCGATCCGCGCGCCCGGGCGGCGGACAGCATGCGACTCAGCTCGTCCAGCAGGACGAATATGTAACGGTAGGCGAAGGCCAGTATCTGCACCGCGACCCGTGGCACCCGGAGCTGTCGGAGAGCCGCCAGCGTTACGGTGAATCGGGCCGTGCCCATCGTCACAAGGAGCAGGAGGACAGCGGCGTTCGCCCGCACGGTGACCAGTCCGGCCTGGGCCAGCCCCTGCCCGCTGACGGCCACCGGTCCGAGCCGCCATGTCGGCTCCCCTCCCGCCGTCAGCGGGACCACGATCAGCAGGAGTGCGCAAAACAGCAATACCCACCGGAGATGAACGAACAGGAACTTCGGCGGGATGCGGCTGAGGCCCACCGCGACCAGCGCCACCCCGAGCCCCGCAATGGCGGCCGGCCACGTCCGCGTCAGCACCGTCGCCAGGAGCAGAACCGTGAGCGTCGCAACCTTGACCCGGGCGTCCCAGCGATGCAGCGGGGAGTCCAGATGGGCGTACTTATCGATTTCGGGTAGGTGCATCGGGGTGCCCTCTGGCGTGGGGCCTGACGGCGGAGACAGCGTAGGTGACGGACGTGCCCCGGTCAAGGGCATCCTGCCACGCGCGGCCCATGCCTCAGAAGGCGAAGGTCAGGGCCGCCGCTGCCGCCGAACCGTGGTCTGCATTGCGGCCCGCTATGGAACGCTGAACGCCGATGTCCAGGCGCACCGACTCCGTCAAGCAGACTATCAGGCCGGCCGTCGCGGCGAGAGAGTCCGCATCGTGGCCGTGGTGGAACTCGTGCTCGTAGTTCAGCTCCACCTCGGGCTGCAGCCATCCGTTCAACTGGTAGCCGAGCGCGACGTTCGAGGACAGCGTCCCCCGGAAATCGTGTCGGTCTTCGCCGATCGGCCAGCTATATCCCAGATCGAAGTTCGACGTCCAGCGACCGCCCCAATCCTTGCTGGCGGCTATGCCATTGTAGACGCTGAGGAAGTCGTCGGTCAGCCCGAGGCGGTCATCATCTTCACGGCGGCCCGTCGGAAGCACTACCGCCGGCGTGTAGGCCAGCTCGAGCCGGCTGTCGCTGTCCCTGTAGAAGCGCCACTTCGCGCCCACTTCCAGGTCGGTGAATCCGCGGCCGTCGAGCGCTCCCGTGTCACGGTCGTAAAGCTCCGCGTACCCGACCGCCAGGCCCAGGTCCAGGTCCCTGGCCACACCGTGGGTCAGGGCCAGCCCAAGCGCCTCTTCCCGGAGGAGCGGGCGGCTTACCCGTGACCAGTCGTCATCGAACTGCCGCCTGGAGTGGAGCAGGCCATACGACAGCTCGAACTCCCATTCCCCCGTGCCGACGGGGGTCGCATCCTCGGTGTTCAGCTTCGCGTGTTCGCACTCTATCTCGCTCGGGTTCGCGGCGGTGGCCGGTGCCATGGCAAACACACAGACGGCAATCGCAATCGCCAGTTGTCTCATTCCCACTGCTCCTCAGTCGGAGTTGCTCGTCTCACTACCTTCAAGGCGACGCAGTTCGGACCGCAGCTTCAGGCACATCAGCAGGGCGCTCAGCCCGAACACGAAGCCCAGGCCCGCCAGGCAGCCCGTCCACGGGAAGGGTTCCTTCTGGATGAGTCCCTCCTCCTCGGCGGGGGAGGCAGCCGGCGCAGCCGGCTCCAGTGTCGGCAGGTCGGGCGCGGTCTCCGGCGGGCTCGCGTCGGCTCCGGCCGGCCCAGGTCCGATCCTGAAGTCTGTCTCCGCCCTGTGGCCCATGCTGCCCGTCACGACTGCCCTCCACCGACCCGGCGTCCCGTCGGGTGCCACGGTGAATCGCCCCTGCCCGTCGGTCGTGCCCTCGGCGAACCGGGTGCCGTCGGGTCTGAGCACTTCGACGCGCACCTCTCGGGCCGGGCGCCCGTCCGGGAAGAAGGCCTGTATCAGCGCGGTGCCGTCCTCTCGGGTCCGTGCGGCGGCCATCATCTTGTGGGCCCGGGCAGGCTGGGCGGCGGTCAGCAGCAGGACAATTGCAAGGGTGGCCGCGATTCTTTCAGGCATGAGCGCTCCCCAGCATCTCGGGTTCCACCTTCTCGATCAGCCCCGCCGCGGAGGCCGTGACGACCCCCTCGATCAGGGCAACCGGTTGATGAGCCAGAAGCGCCGCCACCGCGACCCCGCGGAAGGACTCACCCGCCGAAGCCAGGAAGAGGGCCAGAAGAACGGAGGCGCACCCGACCGCCAGCCAGCCGGCGAGGAAGCCGGACAGGACCGTGCTCCACCCGAACGGAAGGCGCCGCCCCAACCGGAACACGCCCCAGGCGGCGTAGGCGGGAAGCCCCATCACCACCGCGTTCACGCCCAGGGTCGTAATCCCCCCGTGCTGGAAGAGCAGCGCCTGGAGGACGAGTCCGAATGCCACGGGCAAGAATGCCCACGGACCGGCGATGATCCCGACCAGGCCGACCAGGAGCAGATGCACCGAAGTGGGACCGACCGGCACGTGGACCAGCGAGGCGACGAAGAAGAAGGCCGTGCAGAGGGCGACGCGCGGCACGCGATCGCTGTCCATGCGCGCCAGCAGGCCTCCCGCAAGTGCAGCCGAGGCGACGCCGGCACCCGCCAGCAACTGCTCCGGCACTCCGAATCCGTCGCTTATGTGCATCGCTCTCCCCGCCCCGCCATCGGCAGCCACTCACTTCTCCAGCGTCAGCTTCTTCTCCACGTGAACCCACAGGCAGCCCCGCAGCACGCGCGGATACGTTTCCCCCTCCAGGCTCACCGTCCCGGATTCGGCGGAAACGGAGATCACCCACCAGCCCGGCTCGTCCAGGGTCGCAGTGACGTATCCGCCGGCGTCGGTCTTCGCCGCGCGAGTGATCATGGGCACGTCCTCGGTGCCGAACTGGTCCGTGGGCAGCATCTCCTCGTCCACGTAGAATCCGTTGAACTTCTCTATCTCGACGGCGGCATCGGGCAGCGGCTCGCCGTTCAGGAGGGCGCGGGCGGTGAATGCGAAACCCTCCTCCAGGCCGTAGGGACGCGTGAGCGGGACCATCTCGACGGGGAGCCCGACCGGCTCATCCCAGCCACGCTCGGCCATCACGTGCACGCACTGCTTGACGTAGTCCTTGACGGCTTCGCCCTCTTCCTCGATCGGCAGCGGCGGGGCCTCCAGCACGATCCACGTGTCGCCCAATGCTTCCGGCGTGTAGCTGAACGTGAACGCTCTGCGTGTGCTGCCGGTTGCCGGGTCCCGGACCTCGGTGGGTTCCGGTGTCAACTGCACGGTTCCGCCATCCGGGGTGACAGCGCGCACATTCGGCTCCCGGGCGTCGAAGATGATCAGTTCGTAGGGATGGCCCCAGAAGTACTGCCAGCTCACCCGCTGCCCCGGCCGGCCGTAGCCGTTCGGGCTGTCGGGCCAGAACGTGTGGAAGTGGGCGGAGACGGCGCCGACGAACACACAGCAGACCAGAAGCGGCAACGCCAGGTAAAACCTCGCTCGCATGGCTAGGAACTCCTCGGAAAGGGCACCGGGCAAAGGACCTGCGTAACACGATTTGCCGATTAGTGTAACCCACTCGGCGGAGGGTGTCAAGGGAAGGAGGAGGGGGGAGTGCTGCGGGTGGGGAAGCGCCGCCGCCGATGGGGTGTGGCCCGGGTTCAGCCGGCCTTACGCCGCTCCCTGCGAATGATGACCCGGGCCGGTTCGATGACCTCTGCCGTGGCCTCGTCCCGGTAGAGGAATCCCACACGCTCCAGGTGGCCCGCCTCGGACGTGTCCGTCCTCTCGATGAGTTCCACCTGGTGGCTGTGCAGGATCCGCACCATGCGTTCACGCAGGCCGTGCAGGCAGTCGAGGAACTCCCGGCGGAGGTCTACCTCTTCGCCGGCCTGGTGGGCGCGCGGGGAGAGCCGGTTCGTCCACTCGTCGACCTCCCAGACCAGCGGGAAGAGGGGGCGGACGGCATCCACGTGGGCCTGTCTGGCCGAGCGTCCCAGGACCGACGGCGCGACCTTCTGCTCTTGCTGTTCCTCTACCTCGGCCTGACGCAGCCTTCCGCGCACGGCCTCTCTCAGGGCGCCGAGGATCCCGGTCATCATGGCGATGTTCTCATCTTGCCTTTCGCTCAGTTCGCGGATGGCGTCGATCCGACGGCGAAGCTGGGGCACGGCATCCTCCTCCTCAGCGCTGGGGGCGGGCGGCGTTGGCCCGGTGGCCGCGGGCTCCTCTGGCCCTTCGGCGGCTATGCCCGGGCCGTAGGTGATCGCGGGTGGCGGGGCGGACCGACTCTCCTGCTCTGCGGACGGGCGCTGTTCCCGGGACAGAGCCTCAGACGGGAGCTCGATGGGACTGTCCTGCTCGAAGGCGTCCGCTGCATACCGGATGAACCTCCGCAGGAGCCCTCGGTCGAAGACCCCGGGCATCTCGGAGGCCATGGTATTGAGTGCCCTGTAGGGATCGAGTGCCCCGCCATAGGGCCTGTGACTGGTGAGGGCGTCGAACACGTCGGCCAGCCGTGCTGCGCGCGCGAAGCTGTTGATGGCCGGACCGGAGCGGCCGTCCGGGTAGCCCCCGCCCGATGCATTCTCATGATGCTGGACGATCACGCGCTGGGCCAGCGCCTCGCGGCGAAGGAACGGGCGGGCGATCTCCAGTCCGTGTCGTGGATGCTGGCTCACCTTGGCGAACTCGCCCCGGGTCAGCCCGGCCGGCTTGGCCAGTATCTCCTCCGGCACCATGACCTTGCCCAGATCATGGAGTGCGCCGCCCATGGCCACTTCGGTCAGGACATCCGTGTCAGTGACGCCGAGCATCCGGCGGGCACAGCCGGTAAGCAACACCGAAACGTTGACGCAATGGGCGTGGGTGTAGTAGTTGAGCGGCGCGGTCTCCAGTATATGCCACAGGGCCGATCTGTCCTGCTCCATCACCGAGACCAGGGTTCCCACTATCTGGCGAAGCCGCTCATGGTTGCCCCGCCCATCGGGGTCCCCCAGCAGATCCTCCATTGCGCGCACGGCCAAAACGTACACCCACTGCGCAAGCTGTCCCTCGGGGAGCGGGTCCTCCTTCAGCAGCCCCGGCAGGTTGTCCTCCACATAGTCCAGGCACTTGTTGCGGTCTTCGGCGCGAACGAACAGCCGCTCGGCGCCTGCCTGCTCGAGTTTCCGCCACGTGCTCACGTACACCGGCTCGTCCGCCGGTCGGAACAACCGGAAGCCGCCGTCGCTCTCATCCTGGATGTAGAGCGGGAACGGCGGGAAGGTTGCCGGTTGCAGTATCCTCGGATGCACCCCCAGGCTGAGGTGCTCCGGCTGGGGAGCTTCTCTGTCCATCTTCTCGCTCGGTGGTCTGTTCGTGGTGCTGCGGCCTCCCTCGCGCGGCAGGGCCGGCGTCTCCACATGTGAGCACACAAGGCCCATTATCAAGGAACCGGGGAGCCGTGTTCAACGCCGTGGCCGATGGTGCCCTCCAGGGGCCTTTCAGGGGCTGTGAGGCCGCTGTGCCGGATCGCACTTTTTTCCCGGGGCCGGAGCTTCTTTCCGGCCGAACCGTCCGGCGCCTGCCGGTCCTTGGTTCTCCTCGCCCTCGACTTCTGGGACTCGAGCGGGCCGCCTGGCGGGCGATCGACCTTACGCGTCGCCGACGGCCATCTTCGCTGCGGTGCATTTCCCGTGCCGGAGAGCAACAACCGCCGCCTGGCGCCATCCGTATCGACAGCGCAGGCAGCAGCAGTAGGCGGGGCCGCGGCGACGCCCACCGGCACGGCCGGTGCCGGCCCGGTCAGTGTCGGTATGTTCTTTGCTGCCTACTCCTGTTCCATGCGCAGGAGGCCCGTGCGCTGTGCTGCGTACTTCGCGCGTGCACGGGCCGATCACAGGCCATTGTGGAGGGCCCGGCCGACCATGAGCGCCACCGAAGAAGTCCTGGCGGAAGCCGAAGCCTGCTATGAGCAAGGTGACCTCGAGGAGGCCCTGCAGCGCTACAGGCAGGTCCTCGACGAGCGACCCGACGATGCCGAGGTCCTGAACGACATCGCCACCGTGTGTTTCGCGGCGGGCCTGCTGGAAGAGAGCCGGCGGTACTATCTGCGTGCGCTCGCGATTGATAGGAACCATGAAATAGTCCGC
>JASFTU010000048.1:0-9198 GCA_050050635.1 Candidatus Brocadiaceae bacterium | reverse complement strand
CCCGCCCTGGTAGTTGTGGTGATGGAAGCTGGCCGCCGGGCTCTCCTTGAAGGCCGTCGCGAAGGCGCGATTGTCGTGCAGCTCCGCCATCAGCCGCTTGAAGTAGGGGTTAGACCAGTCCTCGCCCTCCCAGTTGAACAGCGTTTCGAACGCGGCATCGACGTCGATCTCTGCGTGTTTCACGAAGGGCGTCAGGTCGTAGTCCTCGGGTGCGATCGTCTCGTAGCGCTGGATGTTGAGTTGCTTCTGGCCGCGGTATTCATCCACGCGGGCGAGCACCTCGATCCCCCGGCCCGGCTCGATCTCCCCGGAGATGTTGTCGCTCCAGACCTTGCCTTCGATCTGGCGGCCGCCTTCCGCGTTCAGCGTGAGCGTGTAGTAGTTCTGCCCCCGGCGGTCCACGCCCAGCCGCGCTTCGGCCACCAGCAGGACTTCGTCGGTGATCAGCTGTCCGGGCTCCAGTGCATCGATATCCATAGCGGCGTGCTCGAGATAGAGGAGAAAAGGCCCCGGGCTGCGATGCAAGAACCGCCACGGTAGCCGGGGGGGCCTGCCTTGTCAAGGGCGCGTCCCGCGCGACCTCTTGCCCGACGGCACAAGTGCTTTCTTGAGAACTACATCCGACGCACACCCGTTGGCCCGGCCCCTGTGCTTGCCCTTGGCTCCGCTGCTGCGGTAACATCGCTTCGGGTGGTTCATAATGAGTGCACTGGTCGACGACTTCCTTCATCGTCTGGACGTTGAGCGGAACTACTCGCCCAACACGCTGCGGGCGTACGGAGCGGACCTGTCCGAGTTCGAGGAGTTCCTCCGGGGCCGGGATGAGGAGCCGGATGAGGCGAGCGTCCACGACGTGCGCGCCTACCTGGCCACGCTCCGCGTCCGGGGACTGTCCCGCTCGACCATCGCGCGGCGCGCCGCGGCGGTCCGCTCCTTCTACAAGTTCCTCACCCGCGAGGGCATACTCGAGACAAATCCCGTGGCCACCCTTCGTTCCCCGGGGCGGGATGAGAAGCTCCCGATATTCCTCACCGTCGAAGAGGTGGAGCGCCTGCTCGAACAGCCGGACACGTCCACCTGGGTGGGCTCCCGCGACCTGGCGATGATCGAGACGATGTACGGTGCGGGGCTCCGCGTGGGTGAGTTGACGGCCCTCGACTACGACGACGTCGATCTGTCCACCGGGCTGCTCCGGGTGGAGGGAAAAGGGAAGAAGGAGCGGATAGTTCCCGCCGGGCGATGCGCCGTCTCCGCAATCCGCGCATACCTGGCGGAGGACGGCGAGGACGCCCCCGACGAACGTGACCCGCTGGCCCTGTTCGTCAACTCCATCGACGGGGGACGGCTGACGACCCGCAGCGTGCGCAGGCGGGTGCGGAAGTACGTCCTCGAGGCCGGACTGGACCCGCGGATCACGCCACACTCTCTGCGTCACAGCTTTGCCACGCACCTGCTGACCAACGGCGCGGACCTGCGCGCCGTGCAGGAGCTGCTCGGGCACGAGAACCTCAGCACGACCCAGGTATATACGCACCTCTCGCACGAGCATCTGAAGGAGGTCTACGACGCCGCGCACCCCCGTGCGTGACGGCGGCGGCACCGCGAAGGGCGACCGACGGCATCCCGCGAGGGAGGGCAGCCGATGGGTAAGGAGACCGGCCGCGTGCTCATTCTCACCGGTCGAGGCAAGGGGAAGACCACCTCGGCGCTCGGGACGGCGCTCAGGGCGCTCGGTCACGGCATGCGCGTGCTGGTCGTCCAGTTCATCAAGGGGGCGCGGTGCGGGGAGCACGTGGCCGCCGAACGTCTCGGCGGCATGCTGGAGATCCGGGCGGCCGGCACGGGCTTCCTGCGGGAGGGGGCCGACGTCGAAGAGGCACGTGGCGCGGCGCAGGGGGCTCTGGAGAGCGCTTCCACGGCGCTCGCCTCCGGCGAGTACGGGCTCGTCGTGCTGGATGAGGTGCTGCACGCCGTCCGAAGGGGTCTGCTCGAGACCGAGCAGGTGCGCCGGGTCGTCACGGGTCGCGCGCCGGGCGTGCACGTCATACTCACCGGGGACGGGCCCTGCGAGGAGCTGCTGGACGTGGCGGACACGGTGACGCGGATGGAGAACGTCAAGCACGCACACGAGGGAGGCCGGCCCGCCGTGCCGGGCATCGAGTTCTGAGGCGTGCGGGACGATGCCATCGAGGGGTGTCTACTCGGCGCTTCCGGCAACCGGGCTCCGAGGGGGGAACATCAGCGCTTCGGTGAAGTAGTGCTGGAAGTCCGTGCGCGTGGCCAGCTCCACGTACTCGGTCGCCCGGCTGATCTGCTCGGCCTCTTCACGGCAGTCCCGGCAGACGAGAGCTGCCTTGGAGCCGGTTGAGGCGGCGTTCCCCACGAACTCGATGTGGTCGCCGTTGATGGGGGGCAGCAGGCCGATGCGTTTCGCGTGCGAGCGGCGTATGAAGTTTCCGAACCCACCGGCCACCAGGATCTGGGACACCCGGACCGGCTCCAGGCCGAACTCCTCGCACAGCACCTGAATCCCCGCCTGCACGGCCGCCTTGGCAAGCTGCACCTCGCGCACATCGCGTTGGGTCAGCAGGACGGGCTCTCCGGTCTTCGTCCGCCTTCCGCCGACGAGCGTGACTGCCGGCTGCTCGTCGAACTCGACCAGTGCCTCGCGGAGCGGCTCCGCCAGGTCGGCCGGCGCCTCGCCCGCGTTGAGGATCCGGCCGGCCTCGTCGATCAGACCCGCATCCAGGAGCTGGGCGACGGCATCTATGAGGCCGCTGCCGCAGATGCCCGTGGCCCTTCCGCCCCCGATCACGCCGACCTCTACTTCCTCGTTGACGACCACCTTGCTGATGGCCCCCTCGGTGGCGCGCATGCCGTAGCGTATCCGGGCACCCTCGAAGGCCGGTCCGGCGGCACAGGAGCAGGCGATCAGGCGGTCGCGATTGCCCAGTATTACCTCCCCGTTGGTGCCGATGTCGATGCCCAGCCGCACCTCGGGCTCCCGCCGTATGCCGGAGGCCAGCACGAATGCCACGGTGTCGCTTCCCACGAACCCGGCGATGTTGGGCAGCATGTAAAGGTTCGCGTTGCGGTTCACCTCCAGCCCGAGGTGGCGCGCCTTCACGTCGACGGCCTCGCGGATGACGGCCACGTACGGTGCGTGCGCTATGGGAGCCGGGTCCACGCCGAGGAAGATGTGACTCATCGTGGTGTTGCCGACCGCCGCCACCTCGTGGATCGAGTCCGCCTCGATGTCGGCCGTTTCGCACAGCTCCATGATGATCTCGTTGAGGCACGTCAGAAGGCGTTTGCGCAGCCTCTGGAGGCCGTTGCGATGCTTCTCGATGTAGCCGATCCGGCTCACCACGTCATCGCCGAAGTGGATCTGGGGGTTGGTGCGGGCGGCCACGGCTGTGGCCCCGGCGGGCGCGGAGAGGTCCATCAGAGAACCGACGATCGTGGTGGTGCCGATGTCGAGTGCCACGCCCCAAACGCTGTCCGTCGTGTCCCCCACCTCCAGGCACTGGATCTCGTCACCCTCCAGCACGACCGTCATCCCCCCTTTGTGCTCCCTGAGGAGGGAGGGCAGGACACGCACCAGCGACAGGTCCGCGCTCAGCGGCCCACCCCCGACCGCGTCCTTCACGCGGTCCAGGTCGCTGCGCTGATCCTCCACCGTCGGTTCGGGGATCTCGATGAAGACCTTCTGCACGTTGGGCCGGAAGGGGTACCTGCATCCCTCCCCTTCGGTGAGGATCATCTGCTCGAAGAAGCGCGTCTCCTGCGGGATGGAGACGACGATGTCGCCCTTCACGGTGAGCTGGCAGGCCAGCCGCCACCCGTCGGCCAGTTCCTCGTCGCTGAGGTGGCGGCGGTCAGCGGGGGTGGGTTCGGGCGCGTTGCGGAGGACTTCCGCCCGGCACTTGCCGCACGTCCCCTCGCCACCGCAGGGCTGGTTCAGGATGAGCCCGGCCCGTCCGGCGGCCTCGACGAGCTTGGTGCCGGTCAGGACGAAGACGTTCCGACCCTCCGGCTGGAACGTCACTCGATGGGTTTCCCGGACCATGGGCAGAGAGTCCTCGGCGCAAGATGACGCTTGAGGTTAGGTCGGGCTTCAGGGGAAGTCAAGCGCGTCGGGGAAAGGGTCCGTCCCGCCGTCTCAAGGGACGCGCTTAGCAGTGCGCAGCACGGCCCCGAGGCCGCTTCTACCGCAGAAGGCCGGCGCCTCCGCCGGCGGGGGGGCGGTTGAACTCCAGCATCTCGGGCGGGATCTCGCAGTTGATGGCCGGCTCGTACGTCGTCGTGGTCTCCGTCCGGAAGCCAGGGAACGTACGCTGCTCGTCGATGCGCCGCACGGTGAACGCCTGTTGATCGACCCACACGGTGATCGGCTGGCCGATCAGCGACGCTTCGAGGCGGAAGCAGGCGTTGCCGTCGATCGGGCCGTCTTCCATGCGCTTCGCCCGCGGCAGGTCAGTGAGGAGACGGCCCCCTACCTGCCGGGGCAGAAGGAGCGCGGGTATGGTATGCGCTGAGCCGCCGGACACGCCCGTCGCCCCCGCCAGAGCCAGACCCAGTGACGGCGCTTCTTCGACGCCCGGCTGCAGGTCCCAGCACTTGAGCACCTTCTTCCCATCGGCGCAGATGATGTAGCACACCTGCCGGCCAAAGGATTCTTCCGTGTACTCGAAGCGGAAGCGATCGGGTCGCACGAAGGCCGTCTTGAAGGGCTTCTCCTCGGTCCAGCGCCGCCCACCGGACTCTGTGAGTGCGGTCTTCACCACGCCGGAGTCGCGATACGACTCGCAAGAGGCGTAGGTCCGCGCCACCCGGTCGAGTACCTGTGCCGCTGTGAGTTCGCCGGCCGGGACCCGCTCCCGGGGCGTCGAACCAGGCGGTGAAGTCGACCTCTCCCCGTCCCACTGCGTCCACAGGACTGCGCCGATGAGGCAGCCCAGCAAGATGCCCGCTGCCGCCCCCACCAATAACACCGTCCGGGTTTCATAGCGCTCTCCCGTGACGAAACCCCACGGTCACCTGGCCGCACCCGCACGTGCCACCGACCGTCCGTCACGCGATCAGCGTGGAGTCAACGCCCGGCATCCCCCCGCGCGTGCAATCCCCCCGGGTGCAGTACAGGCTTCGTCCTGAGGCCAATCGTACCTGCGTCCCGGCGGCGTGTCAAAGGGTTCCGCGGGCGGGCCCCGGGCGACGAGGGGCCACGGCTTGGGGGTGGACTGTCGAGACGATGACTGTGGGGCTTCAGGCGAAGTCCAGGACGTTGGAAGGGGCGGGCCGGTACTCCCGGGGCTCCATGGTGTAAGTGCCCCGGCCCTGGGTGATGGAGCGCAGCTTCGTGGCAAAACCGAACAACTGCGCCAGGGGGGCCTCGGCACGGAGAACCCGGAGGGAGTCACGCGACTTCACCTGCAGGATGGAACCCCGACAGACGTTGACGTAGCTGATCACGTCGCCCAGCCTGTCCTCCGGCGTGATGATCTCCAGGCGCATGTACGGCTCGTAGAGCTGGCAACCGCCCTCCTCCAGCGCGCGACGCTGAGCGGTGGCGGCCGCCGCCTCGAAGGCAAGCTCCGTGGAGTCCACCGGGTGGACCTCCGCCTCCAGGAGGGTGGCCTTGACGTTGATGAGGGGGAATCCGTAGAGGGGGCCGGACGGACTGCCGGTGAGGGTCTGCTCCACGGCGTAGGCGAACTGCCGCGACAGTACGTCCTTGGGCACCCGGTTCTCGAACTCGAGCCCGGCGCCTTCGACCGGCTCGAATCGGATGACCAGCCCGGCGAACTGCCGGCGGCCCTCCACTTCCCTCTCGAAGGTCTCCCGGATCGTGACCGGCTCCTCTATGCTCTCCCGGTAGGATACCCTCGGCTCGCCGATCCGTGCTTCGACGTTGAACTCGCTGAGCAGCCGGTCCCGAATGACCTCCAGGTGGAGTTCGCCCATTCCGCTGATCAGGAGCTGGCCCGTCTGCTGATCCTGGGTCTGCCGGAAGGTGGGGTCCTCTCGCGCCAGCTCCTCCAGCGCCTCATCGAGTTTCTTGCGCTCGGCCTGCGTCTTCGGCTCGATGGCCATCGAGATGACGGTTTCGGGCACCTGCAGCCGCTCATAGACGATGGGGTTTCTCCTGTCGCACAGGGTATCGCCCGTGACGGTGGATCTCAGCCCCACCAGCGCCACGATCGCTCCCGGTCCGGCCTCCTCCATCTGGTCGCGTGAGTTCGCGTGCATCCTGTAGATGCGCTGGACGTTCTCCATGGTGTCCTGATTGGAGTTATACACCCGCGAGCGTTCCTTCAGCCGTCCGCTGTAGATGCGCGAGTAGAACAGGTCGCCGTGCTTGTCGCTCTGGATCTTGAAGGCGATGCCGCTGAACGGTTCGTCGGGATCGGGGTGGCGCTCCTCGGGCTGGTTGTTCGCGGGATTGGCACCGACGGTGGCGGGAAGGTCCAGGGGGGAGGGCAGGTAGTCGCAGATCGCGTCCAGAAGCTGCTGGATGCCGCGGTTACGCAGGGCGGCCCCACAGAGCACGGGATGGAGGTCACCGGCTATGCAGGCCTGGCGCAGTCCCTTCCGGAGGTCCTGCGGAGTGATCGGCTCCTCGGCGAGGAACTTGTCCGCAAGCCACTCCACTTCCTCACACACCGCCTCGACCAGATGGCCACGCCACTTCCGCACCTCCTCCCGGTATTGCTCCGGGACTTCGCGGACCTCGTAGCGTGCGCCGAGCGAATCGTCGTCGAAGACGAGGGCCTCCTCGTAGATCAGGTCGATGGGCCCCACGAAGTCGTCCGCCGAGCCGAGGGGCAGTTGGACGGGCACGGGATTGGCGCCGAGGCGCTCTCGCATCTCGTCCACCGCCCTGTGGAAGTCGCTTCCGACTCTGTCGAGCTTGTTGACGAAGCAGATGCGCGGGACGTTGTAGCGCTCGGCCTGGTGCCAGACGGTTTCGCTCTGGGCCTGCACGCCCCCTACGCCGCAGAAGACGACGATGACGCCGTCGAGCACCCGGAGGCAGCGTTCCACCTCGATGGTGAAGTCGACGTGGCCGGGCGTGTCGATGATGTTGATCTGGCAGGGGTCGCGGCGGGGGGAAGCGTTGCCGCCCTCGCGCACTTTCCAGTAGCAGCTCGTGGCGGCGGACACGATGGTGATGCCCCGCTCTTGCTCCTGGGGTTTCCAGTCCATCGCGGCGGTGCCTTCGTCCACGCTGCCCATGCGGTGAAGGCGACCGGTGTAGTAGAGGACGCGCTCGGTGACCGTCGTCTTGCCGGCGTCTATGTGAGCGGCGATGCCGATGTTGCGCACGTCGTGCAGGTCCATGGGCATCGTACTCCGGCGAGGGCTCAGGGGATGACGAAAGGGCGAGTCACACACCCCGGCCGCGATTGGGTCACGTGCGCGTGGGTGAGCCCGGATCAGCGACGCAGCGAGAAGTGCGCGAAGGCGCGATTGGCTTCCGCCATCTTGTGCGTATTCTCACGCCTCTCGTACGCCGACCCCTGTCGGTGGTACGCGTCAGTCAGCTCGTCGGCCAGGCGCAGGTACATGGGGCGACCTTCCTTGCTGCGCGCGGCCTGGATGAGCCAGCGCATGGCCAGCGATATCCGCCGCTTGTCGCTGACTTCGGAGGGGACCTGGTAGGTCATGCCGCCGATCCTGCGCGAGCGCACCTCGATGATCGGTGCGACGTTGCTCAGGGCGGCCTGGAATGCCTCCAGCGGGTCGTCGGTGCCCAGGCGCTCCGCAACGATGTCCACGGCATCGTAGAAGATGCGCTGGGCCCGGCTCTTCTTGCCCCGCTCCATCAGGCAGTTGATGAACTTGCTGACGAGCTTGCTCTTGTAGCGGGGATCGGGCTCCAGGTATTCGTCGGGGAAGTGGTATTCCAGCCTCATCTGGCCTGTCCAACCCCTTAAGAGGGTTTCTTGGTGCCGTACTTGGAGCGCCCGCGCCTGCGGTCCGGAACACCCATCGCGTCCAGGGTGCCGCGGATGATGTGGTACCTCACGCCCGGCAGGTCCCGCACCCGGCCGCCGCGCACCATCACGATGTTGTGCTCCTGGAGGTTATGGCCCTCACCCGGGATGTAGGCGGTCACCTCGCGGCCGTTGCTGAGCCGGACTCGAGCGATCTTCCGCAGGGCGGAGTTCGGCTTCCTCGGCGTCCGCGTCGTCACGTAGAGGCAGACACCTCGCTTCTGGGGATTACCCCCCAGAGCCGGGCGCTTGGCCTTCTTAGTTCTCTTCTTCCGGCCTTTTCTGACCAGCTGATTGATGGTCGGCATACGATAGGCTCTTTACCTTGGAGGAGTCAGAGGTCTTCGGAAACGTGAACCGTATTTTAGCTTGTCGAGGCCGGCTCTTCAAGCTCCTTGGCCAACTCCTCCGTCTCCAGCCGCTCCACCTCGGCGCTGGCGAACTCCTGGAACCCGGTCCCCGAAGGTATCAGGTGGCCCAGGATGACGTTCTCCTTCAGTCCTTCCAGCTGGTCCACGGCTCCGGCCAGTGCAGCCCGAGTGAGCACGCGGGTGGTGTTCTGGAAGGAGGCCGCGCTGATGAAGCTGTCGCTGGACAGAGCGGCCTTGGTGATGCCCATGACGACGGGCTCGGATTTGGCCGGCTCGCCCTCTTCCTCGATGACTTCCTGGTTGGTGTCGCGGAACTCGAACTTGTCCACCATCTGCTCGGGCAGGAACGGGCTGTCACCGGCGTCGGTGACTCTCACGCGACGCGTCATCTGGGCGATTATCACCTCGAAGTGTTTGTCGTCGATCGTGGCATCCTGAGCCCGGTAGACGTTCTGGATCTCCTGCAGCATGTAGTTGTGCAGGGCCTCTTCGCCGCTGATGCGGAGGATGTCCTCCAGGATGAGCGGCCCATCCACCAGGGCCTCTCCGGCCGCCACGTGGTCGCCCCGATTCACGCGCAGGTGCTTGCCGGCCGGCACGGTATGCTCGGACTCGTAGTCGGTTTCGGGGTCCTCGACCTTGATGACGGTCCGTCCGCGCTTGCGCTCGATCTCAGTCACCAGGCCGTCGATCTCGCTCATCACGGCCGGGTCCTTTGGTGTGCGGGCCTCGAACAGGGTCGTCACCCGGGGCAGGCCGCCGGTGATGTCCTGAGTGCGCTGCACTTCGCGCAGGGTTCTGGCCAGTCGGGTTCCGGCGGTTATCTCCTC
>JASFTU010000047.1:0-9208 GCA_050050635.1 Candidatus Brocadiaceae bacterium | reverse complement strand
TCCGCGAGGGTCGGGAAGTCGGGGCGGACGACGAAGCTGTCCGCTACTACACGCTCGCGGAGGAGGTCGCGGCGGCCTTCATGTTCCTGATGCGGGAGCACGTCAGGGGGATCGTCCATGTCTCGGCTTCGGATTCCAGCACGAAGTACGGTTTCCTGCGGAGGGCCGCCGAGGCTACAGGGTGGGACCCGGGGCTGGTCGTTGCCGCCGAGCGTTCCCCCGATCAGGCGACGCGTCCGCATGATAGCCACCTGGCCACCGGGCGCTATGACTCTCTGGGCGGCCTCCCGTTGACGGGCTACCGTCGGGCGCTGGAGATGCTGTCCGGCGGCTCTTCGGCGCCGCACGGTTGACAGTCCAGCGCGGCCGGCCGTATAATCCGCCGGCTGTTCGCCCAGTGTTCGTTTTCCCCGGGAGTCAGGCGATGAAGACGGTGCTTGTGGCAGACAAGCTCCCCGACCGATGCAGCGAGATTCTTCAGGGAGCGGGCCTGGAGGTGGTATGTAGGCCGGGCCTCTCAGAGGACGAACTCAAGGAAGCCGTGAAGGGTGTCAGCGGGATTGTCTGCCGTTCCGGAGCCAGGATCACAGCGCAGGTTCTCGAACAGGGCGACAGGCTGGAGGCCATCTGCCGGGCCGGCGTGGGCGTGGACAACATCGACGTTGCGGCCGCCTCCCGAAAGGGGGTCGTCGTTATGAACACGCCCGGCGGCAACACGATCAGCACCGCCGAGCACGCCTTCGCGCTGATGCTGGGGCTGGCCCGTAACATCGGCCCGGCCTACATCTCTATGCGGGAGGAACGCTGGGACAAGAAGGAGTTCATCGGCCGGCAGCTGGCCGGGAGCATCCTGGGCATCGTCGGACTCGGGCGGATCGGGCAGACCGTGGCCAGACGGGCCATCGCCTTCGGCATGAGCGTCGTTGCATACGATCCGTACCTCAGCAGGGAGACGGCTGAGAAGGCCGGGGTCGAGCTGGTGGAGGAGCTGGACGACCTGCTGAAGCGGTGTGACTACCTGACGGTGCACGTGCCGGAGAACGAGCAGACCGAGGGGCTGATCGGCGCCGAGCAGATCGCGCGCATGAAGAAGGGCGCCCGCGTCATCAACTGCGCGCGGGGCTCGGTCGTGGATCAGGAGGCCGTGGTGAAGGCGGTCGAGGAGGGCCGGCTTGGCGGGGCGGCCTTCGACGTGTATGTCAGTGAGCCGCCCGAGGACTACTCCTTCGTGCAGAGCCGGAAGATACTGGCCACCCCCCACCTGGGGGCCTCTACCGAGCAGGCTCAACTGGCCGTGGCTACCGACGCGGCCGAGCAGATGGTCGATGCATTGCAGCGGCAGCACTTCCGCAACGCACTGAATACGGCGGCGGTCCCGCCGGAGGAGATGAAAGCTCTGCAGCCGTACTGCGACCTGGCGGCGCGGCTGGGAGCACTGGTGGCGCAACTGAACCGGGGTCGGCCCGAGGCCATCGAGATCGCTTGCGAGGGGGAGTTGGCCGAGCAGGACATCGATCCCATCGTCAACTACGGCGCCATGGGCGTGCTCCGATGGATGCTGGGGGATCCCGTCAACATCGTCAGTGCCCCCCATCTGGCCGAGGAGCGCGGTATTCACATTACCAGTAGCTCCACAGTCGGCCTCGAGGCCGGATTCACTGACCTGGTAACGGTCAAGCTTGTCAGTGACTCCGGCGAGCTGGAGGTGGCCGGCACAGTGTTCGGTCGGAAGCACCAGCGGGTCGTGCGCATCGGCGAGTTCTACGTGGAGGTCATGCCGACCGGCGAACTGCTGGCGGTTTACGCCCGGGACATGCCCGGCCTGATCGGCAGGGTGGGCGTGATCCTCGGCGAAGCGGGCATCAACATCGCGCGCATGGGATTCGGGCGCAGGGAAGTGGGCGGAGACGCCATCCTTGTGCTCAACCTCGACAGCGCTCCCGACGCGGCGACCGTGGAGCGAATCCGCGGGCTCGATGTGGTGCACCAGGCGACGCCCGTCGCTCTGTGAGCCGGCAGAGCCCGGCCCCCGGTAGGGCCGATTGGCCTTGCCAAGCCCCCGCCCCCTGCATATAATCCGCAGTAGGGCCCACCGGGGAGAGAAGGCAATGATGAAGCTATCGCCGAGCGGTCGTCAGTACCCCCGCATCCTCAGAGCGGCTGTCCTGGCGCTTCTGGCGCTGTCCGTCCCGTCCTCAGCGCTCGCGCGGGAAGAACCCCAGGCATACATCCTCAGGCTGGACGGGGCCATCACGGAGGCCTATTCCAAGGCCGTCCAGCGCTATATCGAGAAGGCCAGGGCAGAGGGTATTGAAACGTTCATCCTCGAGCTGAACACGCCTGGTGGCACCGTCCAGGCCAGTATGGAACTGGGGGATTTCATATTTCAGCAAGAGGACGTGAGCATTGTTGCCTACATCAACGACCAGGCCTACAGCGGGGGAACCATGGTGGCCCTTGCCTGCGACTCGATCTTCATCGACGCCGCCACGGGCAGAATGGGCGACGTCGCGCCGGTCGGACCGGGAGGTCAGATACAGGGCGAGAAGATACAGTCGGTCATCCGGGAAGCCATGCTCAGCTACGCACGGGCCCGCGGCTACCCCGAGGCGCTGGTGAAGGCGATGGTCACCAAAGAAGTGGAAGTCCTCCGTGTGAAGACCGTTGACGATCCGAAGCCGGCGTTCATCACCGGCGTGACCCTGCGCAATATGCCCGAGGAGCAAAGGGCGAAGATCGTCGAGCAGGAAGTGATCGTTCCAGCGGGCGAGTTGCTGACGATGCACGCGGACAGGGCCGTGGAGTACGGTTTCGCGCGGCAGCCCGTGCGAAGCCCCCAGCACCTGTTCGATACGCTCGGGCTGGCCCCCGGGCGCGTGGAGAGGCTGTATCTGACGCCGTCGGAGCGAGTGCTTACCGTGCTGGACCTGTTCAGCCCGCTCCTCATTGTCGGCGGATTCATACTGCTGTACATCGAGATCACGCACCCGGGTTTCGGGCTGCCGGGCATGCTCGGCATCGGGTGCTTCGTTGCTTTCTTTGTGATTAAGTGGACGCTGCACTACGCCCATATGCTGGAAGTGCTGCTCTTCCTGGCGGGGTTGATCCTCATACTCATCGAGGTATTCATCATCCCGGGGTTCGGCGTGGTCGGGATCAGCGGGCTCGTTCTGGTCTTCATCAGCCTGGTGCTTACCTTCCAGCAGTTCGCCATTCCCCGCAGCACGAGCGAGTTCCGCGCGTTCCAGTTGAATCTGCTCAGGGTGACAGGGGCGCTTGCGGCCTCTGTGGTCGGGATTGCCCTGCTGATCCGGTACCTGCCGTCGCTGCCTCTGCTCAGCCGGGTCGTGCATCGGGGCAACCTGGCGAGCGCTTACGCGAGCGAGGGGCTGGAGAGACGCACCCCGCACCTGGCCGAGATGGTCGGCGACGTGGGGGTGGCGGCCACGGCGCTCCGGCCGGCGGGACGAGCGGAGTTCGGGGACAAACTGCTCGACGTGGTGACGGAGGGAGACTTCGTCGAGAAGGGCGAGCGAGTGCAGATCCAGCAGATTCATGGCAACCGGATCGTCGTGGCTCCGTACCGGGAGATATGAACCTCCACTGGCGGAGGCTGAACCATGGAAGGCGGTGAACTGTGGATCATCATCGGGTTGTACCTGTGCGGCCTGCTCGCCATGGTCGTCGAGCTGTTCATTCCCGGAATGGTCCTCGGCGTGTTCGGCTTCATGGCTGTGCTGGGCAGCATCATCTACGCCATTGCCGTGGGGCGCCGGGGCTGGGCGGCGGTGCTGATCGTGTGTGCGCTGGCGTTTGTGCCCGCGTTCTTCGCCCTGTGGAAGAACGTGGTCGGGAGGTACTTCGCCATCTCCGGGGACCAGCGAGACTATCGTCCGTCCAGCACAATCGACGAGAAGCTGGTGGGCGTCCAGGGCGTGGCCGTCACTGCCCTGCGCCCGACCGGGATTGCACGGCTGAACGAGCGCCGTTACGATGTAGTCACGCGGGGTGAACTGCTCGAGAAGGGCACTCCCATCGAGGTCATCGAAGTGTCCGGAAACCGGATAGTCGTCAAAGAAGCCTGAAACCGTTGCACGGGAATTCCAGAGGCAAATACATAACTTAGAGGGGAGCAGGCCACAATGCTGGGACTACTGGCGCAGCAAGGTACGGACGCGCTGCTGGTTGTGCTCATACTTCTGGCAATCGTGTTCGTGCTGGCCTTCCTTTTGTTCTTCTTCACGTACGGCTTCCTCTACATCAAGGCGCTCCTTGCCGGCGCGCACGTGGGCATCTTCGAGATCATCGGCATGCGGCTGCGGGGCGTGAAGCCGTCGGTCATCGTTGACAGCCGGATCATGGCCATCAAGGCCGGGCTGCCCGTGGAGACGGTCGCGCTGGAGACACACTACCTTGCCGGTGGAAACGTGCTGAACGTCATTCGTGCGCTCATTGCCGCCAGCAAGGCGAGGATCCAGTTGACCTTTCGCCAGGCCTGCGCCATCGACCTGGCCGGACGTGACGTCCTGGAGGCCGTCCGGACGAGCGTGAACCCCAAGGTCATCGACTGCCCCGATCCCACCAAGGGACGCGAGACGGTGGCCGCCGTCGCCAAGGACGGCATCCAGTTGCAGGCGAAGGCCCGTGTCACCGTGCGCGCCAACCTGGAAAGGCTGGTCGGCGGCGCCACCGAGGAGACGATCATCGCCCGGGTGGGCGAGGGCATCGTGACCACCATCGGGTCCTCCGAGACGTACAAGGTGGTGTTGGAGAACCCCGACATCATCTCCCGGCGCGTGCTGGAGAAGGGGCTGGATGCCGGGACGGCGTTCGAGATCGTCTCGATCGACATCGCGGACGTGGACGTGGGGGAGAACATCGGCGCGAAGCTCCAGGCCGACCAGGCCGAGGCGGACAAGCGCGTCGCCCAGGCGCTGGCGGAGCGGCGTCGCGCCATGGCCGTCGCGCGTGAGCAGGAGATGTCTGCACTCGTCGCCGAGAACCGCGCCAAGGTCGTCCTGGCCGAGGCCGAAGTCCCCAAGGCCATCGCCCAGGCCTTCCGAGAGGGCAATCTGGGCATTATGGACTACTACGCCCTGAAGAACATCCAGGCCGATACCGACATGCGGCAGTCCATAAGCGGCGACTTTGAAGGCGGCGAGAGCAAGAAATAGGCGGGTCCCCGACTGCGCGGGGTGAATCATGGCTCGGCGCGGACAACTCGACGAGCAGGAAATCCGGGCGCGTGCCCGCGAGGCCCTCACTGCGGTACGCCAGGCTGAAGACCGTGAGGCGGCTGCGGTGCAGGCGCTCGAGGGCGCTCCCGGCGCGCGCGTGCGTCGGGCCATCGTGGAGGCGGTCACCGGCCGCGCCGACGAGGTAACCTCGGCCGTGCTGTCGGCTGCCCTCGAGAGCGGGTACTCGGAGGCGGCCCAGACCGCGGTCGAACTGCTGGTCGACCTCAGCGGTACTCCGGCGGGAATCGCGCTCCTGCGCGAGGCCCTCCGATCAGGGGACGCCGCTCTCCGTCGTCGCGCCGTCGAAGCCATCGAGAGCTTCTCGGAGCCGGAACTGGTCTCCTCTCTGGCCAGGGGACTCACGGACGAGGATCAGGCCGTACGCCGGAGCGCAACGGGCACCCTCGGGATCATCATAGGGACTCCGTCGCACGGCCTCCGGCAGCCGATGCTCGACCACCTTGAGCGCCCGGACAGCGAGCTTGCCCAGGCCGTCGTGGCCAATGAGGACGTGCAGGTCCGCAGGCAGGTTGCCCAGGGCCTGGCCTTCGTGGACTCAGACGCTGTCCTGCCCACTGTGGAGCGGCTTGCCCGGGATGAAGACGACGAGGTCCGGCAGGAGGCGGTGTTCACTCTGGCCGCGATCGGGACGCCGGACGCCCTGGCAATGATGGCCGAACGGCTGGAGGACAGCAGCTACCGCGTCGTCTCGTCGGTGCTGGACATGCTTGCGGGGGCGCTGGGAAGCGGTTCGCGTGAGCTGCTGGACCACCTCAGGCAGGCGCTCGACCACGAACTCCCCGAGGTCCGGCGCCACGTCGTGCTGATGTTGAACCGGTACCCGCCTTCGGAGATCGAGGACGTCCTGCAGGAAGCAAGGGCCGACCCCGACTTCGAGGTCTCACGCCATGCAGCGGAGATGATGCGGAAGCTGGAGGCGGAGGACCGGGTGGACTGGCTGGCCGAGGAGATGTCCCGGCAGGTGGCCGGCGAGCGGGCGCGCACCGTTTGGGAGGCGGGAGACATAGCCCAGGAGCAGGGAGTACGTGAGGGTGGCCGGGAGGTGGTCCCATTCCTCGAACAGGCCCTGCTGCGCGGTTCCTCCTCGGAGAAAGTTCACGCGCTGAACGAGCTGTCCTCCCTGGTTGACATAGGCGATTCGGAGGCGATGCGTGCCGCTCTGGAGGACGAGGACTCCTCCGTGCGCAGCCGGGCTGCGGATACTCTCTCCTACACGCGGAATGCGGGCCTGCTCGTGGGTGTCCTTCACGATCACTGGGACCCCATGGTGAGAAGACGTGCGGCGGAGGCGTTGATCGGCAACCCCGGCGGACCGAAGGAGGCCGGTCGGATCGGCTCGACCGTGACCTTCACCTCGGCTCGGACTTTCGGCGTGGCGTTGTTCGGGCATCTCCTTCAGGCCCTGCGGGATGAAGACCCGGGCGTCCAGCAGCACGCCTGCGAGGGAATCCGTGAGTGTGCCCGGATGCTCCAGCTCCTTCCGCTGCGAGAGACATTGAGGGAGCTGAATCGGCTGATCGAGGACGAAAGCGTCTCGGTCCTCCTGCGGGAGGATGCGGAGCATGCCGCCGAGACAGTCCGGGAGATCACCTACGACGATACGCTCGCCGAGGGCATCGAGGAGGTGCTTCAGTGGCGGGCAGAGCTTGCGCGCGAGGCGCATGCAGTGCAATGGGACGAGGACGCCAGCGCTCTCAAGATCGCGCGGTCGGTCGCTTCGGAGTCCGTCGAGCGCTGGATCACGGCTTTCGGGCTGCCGGAGCAGGAGGCCGAACGGCTCCGAGAGGCGGCCTCCTCGGAGGGGCCGCTGAGTGGCGAGGTGGCCGGCGCGGTGCTGGAAGGCCTTGGCGCGGACCTCGTCGCCACCCTCCGCGCCCTTGCCCATGGTGCCGGGGCCCTGCGCCTGATCGGCTGCGAGGGCCACGAGGAGGCGCTGGAGGAGTGGGTGTCGGCCCTCTCCGCTGGCCCTCGGCTGCAGTGGGGCGACAGTCCCGAACGGCAGGCTGACGTGCTGCGTCTGCAGCGCCTCCGCCGGTGGGCCTGCATGGAGGCACGACGGGCGCTGCACTCCTTCCGAGGCCGGGGAGCGCCCGACTTCCTTGACGAGTTGCTCGGGGACGAGGACGACTGGGTGCGGCTGGCGGGGATGGTGGCTCACGCCGAAACCGAGCCGGAACGGGCGCAACTGGAAGAGGTTGCGAAGACCTGTGAGAAGCACCTGGATGACGCCGAGTACTGCCGGCCCGTCGGATGGGCATCTCGCCTGCTGCTCGGTGCGGGCATTGAGGACGGGGTCCGGTTCGCGCGCAGCGCGCTGGCAGCGGGCGACATCCGCTTCCGGATGGAACTGACCCATGGGCTGATCGCGACGGCGCAGGAGCAACGGGCACGCCGGCTCGTGCAGCAGTACCTGGCCGACCGGCAGCTCGACGATCCGGCGCATCTGTGGCTGGCTGCAGCCCTGCGTGGTGCCGGCGGGTCGCTGAGTGACGCGCAGTTGCCGGAGGCACCGGACGGGCTGGAGCAGAGATGTGCGTGCCTGGGTCTGCGCGCCATGGCCAACGACGCGGAGGCCGCTCAGGAACTGAAGGCGATGCTCCGCGACGGGAGCCGCGCAGAGCGCTACCTGAGTGCTTGCTTCCTGGACCTGGCGCGTGTCTGGAGCGCCGTGCTGATCTTCTCGAGCGTCAGAGATCAGGACGTGGCCTACTCCCTCAGGCTCCTGTGCGCTGCTTCACTGGTCCGAGCCGGACACCCCGGCGGGCTGTCGTGGTTCACCAAGATCGCACAGTCGGTGTCCGGCCGAGCGCAGGCGCTGCGGGTTACACACATGGCCAGAGCCGTTGAAGATGTTGCTCCGCTGATGCTAAAATGCAGCGAGGTCAACGTGGGGCGCTTCGTCTGAGTATGCGACCGTACGAGGCCCCGTTGAGGGCCCCGAGAGGTGTTGGAGATGGGAATGGACGACCTGATCATTGGCCTGATCTTCTTGGGGATCATCGTCTTCAGCGTGATCAAGAAGGCCCTGGAATCCCTGGCCGAGAAGACCGAGAGGGGAGCGGCCAGGGGCGGCGGGTACGAGGCCTCGGCCAGAGAGATACAGGATTTCCTCAAGAGCCTGGGCGTCCAGCAGGAGCCGGAGGAGCAACCGGGGCGGGCGCCTCGTGAGCAGGCGCGGGCCGAGGCGCGCGTACAACGCGCGCAGGCAGCCAGGAGGATGGGACCCCCCGCCGGTCCGCCGACGGCCCCCCGGATGCGCGAACGGCGCCGGGAGCCTGCAAAGAAGCGGAGAAAGCGCCGCAAGACTGTTCCACCGCAACGAGAAGAGAAGCCCGCCGCCACTGAGCCCTCTGAGGCCCGGCAGAAGGTCGGTCCGGCGCTGCCGCCGAGCGGCAGGCTCAGCCTGAAGCAGGCTATCGTCTGGTCGGAGATACTGGGTCCGCCGGTGAGCCTGCGGCGGTCGCGCCATCATGTGCCGCCGGCGACCGAGAAGTAGCTCCCCCGACCGGCCCGCGCGCCGTCTCTCTCAGCGGGGCATCTTCCCATGACACGCGTGGCAGCGTTGCTTGTTCTGGGTCTGATGGCGGGAACCATCGGCGGCGCTGCCGGCCCGCGGGCGAGTGAATCGGCGACGGAGCCGGTGGGGAAGGTGGTGTCGGTGAGTGATGCGGCTGGCGAGCAGCAGGCCCGGACCGGCATGTGGCGGCGGGCCCTGGCGGTCGTCGGCTCGGTTGCCGCGTCGGTTGCGTTCCTCTCGCTTGTCCTGCTTGCCTTTGAAGATCGCTTTGTGTACCGGCCGAGCGCGGAGGCGGCCGTCAGCTTCCACGCATCGCACCTTGGGGCCCGGGAGTGCCGCTTCGCAGCCGAAGACGGCACGAGACTGCACGGCTGGTGGCATCCGGGTGCCGGCTCACCGGCATCCGGGGAACGTCCCGTTATCCTGTGGTGCC
>JASFTU010000046.1:0-9251 GCA_050050635.1 Candidatus Brocadiaceae bacterium | reverse complement strand
TGCGGGAGATCTCGGCGCTCCAGACTCCGCCCCGGGACCGGCAGGCCATCCAGACGAAGGTCGGGAAGTTCGACCCGGAACTGGTGCGCCACGCGGTGCTGCGAGAACTGAACCGTGAAGGCCAGATTTACATGATCCACAACCGCGTCCGAACGATCGATGGATTCGCCGACCGGGTGCGCGACATCGTACCGGAGGCAACCGTGGCAGTCGCGCACGGCCAGATGCCTGAGCGGGACCTGGCCGAGACCATGGACCGGTTCACCGGGGGTCAGGTCGACGTGCTGGTCAGCACCACCATCATCGAGAATGGCCTGGACATTCCGAACGCCAACACACTGATCATTGACCGGGCGGAGCTGCTCGGACTGGCGGAAATGCATCAGCTCCGGGGACGCGTCGGCCGCTACATCCACAAGGCCTATGCGTACTTCTTCGTGCCGCGGGACAGGCCCGTAACGCCCGCGGCCGAGAACCGCCTGGATATCATACGCCGCTACAGCCAGCTGGGCGCGGGCTTCGACATCGCCCTGCGCGACCTGGAGATGCGCGGCGCCGGGAACATACTCGGCCCCGATCAGTCCGGACACATCGCCGCCGTGGGCTACAATCTCTACTGTCGGCTGCTCGTCCGGGCGGCAGCCCGCCTGAAGGGAGAGCCGGTGGAGGAGCCGCCCGTCGTGAACATCAGCATCGGGCTGGACGCATTCCTCTCCGATGACTACGTCCCCACGGCCCGCCAGCGGATGGAACTCTACCGCCGGATCAACGAGTGCACGAGTGTCGAGGACGTCCTCGAGGCAGAACGTGCCATGCGTGATCGCTACGGCCCCCCTCCGCCCGAGGCCCACAACCTGCTCACGGAGGCCGAGCTGCGGATCCTTGCCGATCGAGCCGGCATAAACGCGATTCACCTGGAGGACGGACGGCTGCACCTGGGGGTCCGTGACGTCGAAGTCCTGCGGCGCTGGTTCCGCAATGCCCACACGCGACCCCGCCTGATATCCCCGGAGCTTGCTGTCGTGGACGACGGCTTCGGCCAGCGGGACCCGGCACAGATCGTGACCTTCCTCAAACGCTTCCTCAGGGCTTCGCCGCCCGCATAGGCCCGGGCCGCGCGGCGAACGGAGCCTGTGGCATTTGAACTTCCGGCCATTCCACGCGTATCATGGTTACCTTCAGGACGTACGGGGCAAGACCCGCCACGTGAGCCGTTCGAGCGTCGGACGGCCCGGACACAGATCAGAACGGCAAGGCCATGGATCACCTCACCGAACTGGAGAACAAGAGCATCTACGTCATCCGGGAGTCCTATCACCAGTTTGGCCGGATCGCCGCGCTATGGTCTGTCGGCAAGGACTCCACGACGCTGGTGTGGCTGTGCATGAAGGCCTTCTTCGGGCAGATACCGTTCCCGGTCATCTACATCGACACCGGCTACCACTTCCAGGAGATGTACGACTTCCGCGACCACTGCGTGGACAGGTGGGGTCTGGACCTGATCGTGGCGCGCAACGATGAGGCCCTGGCAGCGGGTATGGGCCCGGAGGCCGGCACCGGAGCCGAGAGCAAGCTGGAATGCTGCACGCAGTTGAAGACCCGGGCGCTGAAGGACTGCATCGCGGACCGGGGCTTCGAGGCCCTGCTGCTGGGCATTCGGCGAGACGAACACGGCATCCGCGCCAAGGAGCGTTATTTCTCCCCCCGCGACCAGCAGTGGCAGTGGGACTACGAGAACCAGCCGCCCGAGCTGTGGGACCAGTACAGCGCACAGGCCGACGAAGAAACCCACATTCGTGTACACCCGCTCCTCCACTGGCGGGAGATCGACATCTGGCGCTACATCCAGCGCGAGGAGCTGGAGGTGAACGAGCTGTACTTCGCCCGGGACGGCAAGAGGTACCGCAGCCTGGGGTGTAAGACCTGCTGCGCACCGGTGCCTTCGGAGGCAGTCACCGTGGATGAGATCATCGCCGAGCTCCAGACCTCCACAACGGCCGAACGCGCCGGGCGGGCCCAGGACAAGGAAGACGCCTACACCATGCAGAAGCTCCGCGCGCTCGGCTACATGTGAGGAACCTATGGACCCCGAAAGCCTGGCCTTCGTGCTCGTAGGCCACATCGACCACGGTAAGTCCACGCTGATCGGCCGCCTGCTCCACGACACCGACTCACTGCCCGAAGGCAGGATGGAGGAGATCGAGGAAGCCGCGCGGGCCGAGGGCCGAGAGCTGGAGTTCGGCTACATCGTGGACCACCTGCGGGAGGAGCGCGAGCGGGGCATCACCATAGATACCGCCCAGACCTTCTTCTCCAGCGAGACCCGCGACTACGTGATCATCGATGCTCCCGGCCACAAGGAGTTCATCAGGAACATGATCACCGGCGCCTCGCAGGCCGAGGCGGTCGTCCTGATCTGCAGCGTCGCGGAGGGCGTGCAGGAGCAGACGAAGCGACACGCCTACGTGGTCAGGCTTCTCGGCCTGGATCAGGTCCTCGTGCTCTACAACAAGATGGACCTGGTTGATTACTCGGAGGAGAGGTTCCGCGAAGTCAAGCAGGACATGGACCGGTTCCTGGGGCGACTGGGCGTCGAGCCCACCCTCGAGGTGCCCGTCAGCGCCAAGTGCGGTGACAACGTGGCGCGTCGGTCGGAGAGGATGCCGTGGTACGACGGTCCGACCGTGCTGGCGGCGCTGGACCGGTTCCGTAAGATCCCACCCCCCACGGAGAAGCCGCTCCGCTTTCCGATCCAGGACGTGTACGACGCGGACGGCGTCCGGCTCGCGGTGGGTCGGGTGGAGAGCGGCGTGCTGGAGTCGGGCCAGAGGCTCCGTTTCCTGCCGGGGGATGCCCTCCTGGAGGTGTCCGAGATCAAGCAGTACCTGAAGAACGACATGCCCCGGGCCGAGGCCGGCGAGTGCGTCGGTGTCCGGTTCGACGGGCCGCCGCCCGCCAGGGGCAGCGTGGGCTGCCCCGCTGGGGACATGCCCGTCCTGACGGGCCGCTTCCGCGTAAGCGTCTTCTGGCTCTCGCCCAAATCGCTCGTGCTGAACGGAGAGACTATCACTTTCAAATGCGCAACCCAGGAGCGGCCGTGCCGGGTGGTGAGCATCGCCGACCGCCTTGACTCCGGAACCCTCGAACACCTTGACGCCAGCGAAGGCTGCCTGGAGGAGACCGAAGTAGGAGAGATCGTGTTCGAAACCGCCGACCCGGTCGTGCTCGAGTCCTTCTACGATGTTCAGGAGCTGGGCCGCTTCGTGCTGGTCCGAGACCGCCAGGTCGTCGCCGGAGGCATTGTTACGCATCCCGAGGGGTGAGTCCCACCCCGCCGATATGCACTCTACATCCCGTCGACGGGACCAACCGTACGCCACCAGGAGAGAACCCCATGGGCAGAATCGCTGTCAGGTGCTGGCCTGCTGTGATCTTCTTTGCCGCGGTACTGGCCGCGCCGCCGGCCGAGGCGCGCTGGGCCGGGCGGCTGGACGTTCGCGCCACGGCCTTCGACGGAGGAGAGGTCCGCTACGACGGCACCTACTACGACTTCCGCGCCGCCAACGGAATCCAGATGATCAAGATGTGGGTGCCGCCGGACGCCGAACCCCTCCGCGGCGTGCTGTTTCACGGCAATCCGGGCGGCTACGGCGACACGCGTGACATCCCGCGCGACGAGCGCCTGCAGGAGTTCGCCGCCCGCCACGACTTCGCCATTATGGGCGTCACTTCCTTTCCCGGCCGCCGGATCTATCCGGAGCTGGCCGAGGTCATCGTCCGGGCCATGGACGACTGGGCGAAGCTCGGCCACCATCCGGAGATCGCCAACCTGCCGATGATTGCCAGGGGCAGCTCGAACGCCGGCGTGACCGCTTACAGCCTGGCCTGCTACGTGCCCGAGCGGATGATCTGCTTCACCCCGAACGTGGGTCCCGCCTATAACCCGCCCGTCCCGCCGGAGAAGGCACTGCAGGTGCCCGCCCTCCTCCACGTGGGCCCGGAGGACCCCTTCTTCCCCGACGGGGTGGCGAACACCCGCGAACTGTTTGCGAACGCGCGGCCCCGGGGCGCACGATGGGCCTGGACCGCTGAGAAGGGGAAGGGCCACGCAATCGGACACATCGACGACGTCGACATGAAGTTCTACGAGACCTGCATTGAGCTGCGGCTGCCCCCCGACGCCGACCCCCGCGAGGGCCCCGTGGAACTCCGTGACCTGCCGGAGCAGGAGGGCTGGCTGGTGGACATGTCGTCCTGGGATTCGGGCCTGACACGCATTGCCCCCTACGGCGATTGCGAGGGCGAGAGGGAGTCGGCCGGATGGGTCCCGACCAGGGATATCGCCTTCCTCTACCGCAGCGTGGCGACGTACGACAATCCCCTCAGCGTCAGCGTCCGCGACCTGGGCCCGGTGGACAATCCGCAAGCGGAAGGCGTGATGCTGCGGTCGGTCGGAGGGAACGTCGTGGAGCCGGGCCGAAGGGTGGCACTGGAGTGCGATCCCGACGGGTTCCCCGGCTGGACCAGGATCGAGTTCTACGACGGCGCGGAGAAGCTCGGGGAGGCGCACCGGGGGGAGGAACCCGCGATCGAGTTCGTCGTGCAGCCCGAGCCTACGGTCTACGCCCTCACCGTGCTGGCGTACGGAGAGGACGGGACGCTCCGCACTGCCGCCCCCACGCACTTCCTGGTGCGTGATCCCGAGGTCCGCGCCGCGCTGGCGGCTCAGCGCTCCGCGCACCGAAAGCTGCTGCCACGGCCGCCCAGGCCTCCATACGGCTCTTCGGCCACGGGTTCAGCGGCCGAGTCAGCATCGGCCGCCGACGCCACAGACCAGGTTCTGCTGGCGTACGGCCTGAGCGCCGAGCAGGAGAAGCAGTTCGCCGCCGACGGTCGCATGTCCCCGTTCTGGGCCGGGTTCAACGGCTCCCACGACCACGTGGTACTGAACGTCACCGACCACCTGGCCGAGCGCGGGGAGGCATGGGAGTCCGCCGAGGCCGAAGGCGACGCGGAGGTGGCCGTCAGGGCGGCCCGGAGTCGGGCGGGGCTCTACCTGCTGTTCGAAGTGGCGGACGACGAGTGGGCCGCGCCCGTGGAACTGCTGGATTCCCTCGACTTCCACCTCGCCCGGCAGTCCTCGAAGGAGATATGGGAAGCCGACCCCGCCGAGGCCTTCGTCAAACGGGAGTCCTGGGCCCTGGTCCTGTCGGGCAACCAGCACCAGGTCAACCTCGGCACGAACGACCGCCCCCCGACGAAGGTTTTCCGCAACTACCCCGACCCATGGGACGTCGCCCGAGCGGAGGACGACTTCGCCGCCGCCCGGGAGCGTTACGGGATCGTCCTCGACCTGGAGACGACCGGACCCCACACGAAGGCGGTCGAGTGGTTCATCCCCTGGGAGTACGTGGGCCACGGCGGCCCGATGGGTGAGCCGCCAACGGGGAGGCGGCTCGGCCTGTCACTGGGGTATAATGACCATGACCCCACCCGGCATCCGGCCAACGAGTTCGACCGGCTCCGCTGGAACCACGGGCTGGACCCCTGGTGGCAGGCGGCAGACGACGGGCCGAATCCCAGCCCCTGGGGCGACCTGGAGATGGGGCCGATGCTGGCCGACTGAGCTGGTGGTCCATCCCGGGAGGAACGCTCCGGTTGCGGGAGTTGCGCGCATCCCGCATACTCAGGCTGCACTTCAGTCGTAAGAGGCGAACACTATGTTTTTCGGCTTCGGAAGATCGAGACGCGTTGTCGGTATAGGTCTGGACGGCTTCCCGTACTCGCTGGCGGAAGAGCTGATGGATGAGGGCGTGATGCCCAATCTCCACAGGCTGGCAGAACGCGGGAGTATGAAGCGCATACGGAGCGTCTTCCCCACTGTGAGCGGAGTGGCCTGGTCGGCCTTCCAGACGGGTCGGAACCCCGGTGAGTTCGGGGTGTTCGGCTTCGTGGAGCTGCAGCCTGACCTCCAGCTCACCATACCGGACCACAACGCCCTCCAGTGCCCTACCCTCTGGGAGCGACTCGACGACGCGGGGCGGAAGTTCGCCGCCCTCAGCGTGCCCATGACCTACCCGGCACCCCCGGTGGACGGCTTCCTGGTCAGCGGGTTCCTCACGCCGGGCCTGGAGCTGAGCGAGAACGCCGTCTCCCGCCCCGATGTGCTCACCCGGCTGAAGGAGATGGACTACGAGATCGACATCGACCCCACCGTGGCCATCGAAGACCCGGAGCGCTTCAAAGAGGACCTCACGCGCGTCAGCGAGGCTCGTCAGAAGACCGCCCTCGCCCTGCTGGAGGAGGAGGATGACTGGGACCTGTTCTTCCTTCACGTGATGGACACCGACCGCATCAACCACTTCCTGTGGCGGGGACGGGGTGCCGCGTCGTCGGGCGAAGATGGCTTCTTCTGGGACTTCTATCGGAAGCTGGACGACTTCCTCGGCAAAGTAGTGGACCTCCTGGAAGGGGACCAGGACCTGCTGGTCTGCAGCGACCACGGATTCTGTCAGCTCGAGTGGGAGGTCCAGCTCAACCGCTGGCTGAAGAACCAGGGCTACCTCGATTACGAAAACGACCCGCAGAAGGCCTACCAGGCCGTGAAACCGGGCTCGCGCGCCGTGTCCCTCGTGCCCGGGAGGATCCACATCCTGCGCGAGTCACAGTGGGAACTCGGAGAGGTCACCGATAAGGAATACGAGCCCCTCCGCAAGGAGATCATGGATAACCTGCGGGCCGTGCGCCATCCGGGCACCGGCCAGGTCATCTGCAAACAGGTCATGAAGAGGGAGGAGATCTTCGAGGGAGCGCATCTGGACCGCGCGCCCGACATACTGGCCGATCCCTGCGACGGCTACGATCTGAAGGCCAAACTCGGCGTCGGCCACCTCTTCGAGAAGGGCCCGCGCACGGGCATGCATACCTACGAGAACGCCATGCTCCTGGTCGGCGGGAACCTTAAGGACATCGGCAAGGCAGAAGACATCATGGAAGTGGGCCGCCTGACCGCCAAGCACGTCCTCTGAGCCCCTGCCCCCCGGCCCGGCCCAGGTTGTCAACCCACCACGTCCCCGCTATAATCCGCTCGGCTGTACCAGTGTCCCGGATACCCCCGAGGAGGCCCGTGCGCATGGACAGAGCTGAACTCGCAGAACGTCTGAAGGAGGCCGCCTACCTGGAAGGCGAGTTCATCCTCCGCAGCGGGCGGAAGAGCAACTTCTACTTCGACAAGTACCGCTTCGAGACGAGGCCCGACCTGCTGGGAGCCGTCGCGCAAGCGCTGGCGGCGATGCTGCCCGAAGGCACCCACCGGCTGGCGGGCGCCGAGCTGGGAGGCGTGCCCCTGGCGGCCGCGGCGGCCCTGGAGAGCGGCCTGCCCTACGTGATCGTCCGCAAGCAGAGCAAGGGCTACGGCACCGAGAACCGCATAGAGGGTGAGCTCTCGCCCGGAGAAAACGTCGTCCTGCTGGAGGACGTGACCACCACCGGGGGAGCCGCCCTGAAGGCCGTCCAGGCGCTCCGCGCGGCCGGGGCCGGGCAAGTCTCGGCCATCGTCGTGCTGGACCGGCAGGAAGGCGCCGAAGAAGCGTTTCGCGAGGCAGATGTCCCGTACCGGGCTCTCTTCACCGCCGAAGACATGGGCATCGGGGGGAAACGATGACGGACGCCGACGTGGACAGGTCCATCTACGCCTCACCGTTCGTGACGCGGTGGGCCGGCCGGGAGATGCTCGAGAACTGGAGCGACCTGAAGAAATACCGCACCTGGCGCCGCCTGTGGATCGCTCTCGCCGAAGCCCAGCAGGAGCTGGGCCTGGACATCACCGACGAGCAGATCCAGGAGATGAAGGCACACTGTGACGAGGTGGACTTCGAGACGGTCGCCCGGATCGAGCACGAGACGCGCCATGAGGTAACGGCGCACATCCGCGCCTACGGCGAGCAGTGTCCGACGGCCCGCCCCATTATCCACCTGGGCGCCACCAGCGCCTTCGTCGGCGACAACACGTACCTGGTGCAGATCCGCGACGGGCTTCGCCTGCTCGTCGGCCCCATGGGCCGTGCGTGCCGCAACCTGGTGGAATTCGCACGCCGTCACCGTGCTCTCCCGTGTCTGGCCTACACGCATCTGCAGCCGGCGCAGTTGACCACTCTGGGCAAACGTGCGTGCCTGTGGCTGCAGGACTTGCTGGCGGCCCTCCAGCATACGGCCGCCCTCTCGGGCGAGATCCCATTCCGCGGCGCGAAGGGCACCACCGGCACTCAGGCCAGCTACCTGGCGCTCTTCGGCGGCGACGAGGAGAAGGTGAAGAAACTGGATCACTTCGTCGCCGAGCGGATGGGCTTCGAGACCGTGTGGCCGGTGACGGGGCAGACGTATCCCCGGCTGCTCGACTACCGCGTGCTCTCCGCCCTCGGCGAGTGGGCCATCGCGTGCAGCAAGATGGCCACCGACGTCCGGCTCCTGGCCGGGCTGAAGGAAGTGGAAGAGCCCTTCGACGAGAAACAGGTGGGCTCTTCCGCCATGGCCTACAAGCGCAATCCGATCAGGACCGAGCGCATCGCCGCGCTGAGCCGGTTCCTGCTGAACAACGTGCAGCATGCAGCGTTCACGGGGGCCGACCAGTGGCTGGAGCGTAGCCTGGACGACTCCGCCATCCGGAGGTTGTCGCTGGCGGAGAGCTTCCTGGCGGCGGATTCGGTCGGCAGGCTTGCAGCCAACGTGACGGCCGGGCTGGTCGTGAACGAGCAGGTGATCGCACGCCGCATCCGCGCGGAGCTCCCCTTCATGGCGACCGAAACGATACTGATGGCCGCCGTGCAGCATGGGGGCGACCGCCAGGACCTGCACGAGCGCATCCGTCAGCACGCGATGGCCGCCGCAGAGCGGATGAAGGACGGCGACGGCCAGAACGACCTGATACAGAGGATCCGGCAGGACGCCGAGTTCGCCGCCGTGCACGATCGACTCGACGATCTTCTGGACCCACACAGCTTCGTCGGACGCGCGCCTCAGCAGGTGGACGAGTTCCTGGCGGAGGTGGCCGAACCCGCGCTCCAGGAACTCCCGGAGACCGCAGATGAGGTAGAGGATCTTCGCGTCTGATCCCCCGACCCTTCAACGGGCGACCTCGAAACGTGACAGCTCACGGCAGGTCAACGAGCAAGAAGTGGGCGCTGGGTTGCCTGGGCGGATGCCTGGGTTTCGTCGTCATCGTCGCCGTGCTGATCGGTCTGCTTGCGTGGTTC
>JASFTU010000045.1:0-9305 GCA_050050635.1 Candidatus Brocadiaceae bacterium | reverse complement strand
AACCTACAAGGGGCTGTCCTCGGTGATAATGGCACTAAACAGCAGACATGCGACGGTCTACTGCATTGATCCGCTCGACGGCCGGGGAGACACCGCGTCCTCAGGCTACGAGCAGGTTGATCTGCGCCCTATAGTGCGGGCGAACCACGTGCGCTACGGTGTGCGGAATTGTGCGGTGATTGCCACCACGTCCCGAGAGGCCAGAGCCGGATGGAAGCGTCGGATAGACCTGCTCTTCGTCGACGGGAGCCATGACTACGCCGATGTCTCTTTTGATGTGAACGAGTGGGGGGTCTTGGTGAAGCCCGGTGCGCACATGATAATGGACGACGCAACACCGATAAGTTCCAAGCCCGGCGTGATTCGCGCGGCGAGGGAAGCCCTTGCCTCCCCGCGATGGCTGAAGGTTGAGGAGGCGGGCGCCTGCCTCGTTCTTCGGCGGCAGCGCGATGATCAACAAGGGGGGAGCAGCCGATGAAGGTCGTTGTCGTTGGCATCGACGGGTGCTCGTGGCGGGTGCTGGAGCCGCTGCTGGAGCAGCAACGGCTCCCCCACATCGCCTCACTCATAGAGGGGGGCACGCGGGGCGACATGCTGAACCTGGGGCAGAGCGAGTCGCCCGTGATCTGGACTACCATAGCGACTGGCCGCCATCCGGACGAGCATCGCATCTTCGGCTTCACCGGCTACTACGGCTCGCGTTGGCCTCTGAAGGGACGGCACCTCCCCCGGGTTGGCTCCGTGCCGGGCTTCCTGCGGCGTGTGCTGCTGAAGACGGGAATCGTCTGCCGGAGCAGCGTGCGCTCCTACCAGCGCGGGAAGAAGGCATTCTGGACGATGGCCAGCCAGGCCGACCGGACCGTCGGCGTGGTCAACTGGTGGGTTACGCATCCGCCGGAGCCGGTCAACGGGTTCATCGTTTCGGACATGGCCAACTACTGGCGCCTCATCATCAGGAGCCGGAGTGGGATCGGGAGCGTCGAGAGGGAAGCGCACCTGGGTGTGCGCGACTCGGTCCATCCTCCTCAGGACCCACGCACCGTGACCGGCTGGCATGCCCTGGACGAAGAGGAACTGCTGAGTCGGGCGCGCCGGTTTGCCCGGATCGAGGGCGGGGACGTGGAGAGCTTCCGCGAGCAGAAGACGTTCCGCCGGAGGAACCCGCTGAGCGTCCTGAAGTTCTGCATCTACCAGGACTGCTTCGCCATCAACGCCCTGAAACACATGTTGGCGGAATGCGAGAAGCAACCGGACATGACCGCCGTCTACCTGGGGGGCCTCGACGGGGTCAGCCATACTTTCTGGAAGTACGCCTTCCCCGAGGACTTCGGCAGTGTTGAGGCGGACGGACTTGAGCGCTACCGGAACACGCTGTTCGGCTACTACCGTTGGGTCGATGAGGTGCTGGGCGACCTGATGGAACTCGTCGACCGCGATCAAACGGCGGTCCTCCTGCTGTCCGACCATGGGTTCGAGTCAGCACCCCACAAGGAGGCCACCCAGGGCATTTCCGGTGCACACGAGAATGCCCCGGACGGCGTCTTCGTGCTGAGCGGACCCGGGCTGAGAGCAGGCGGCCGGGCCGACGCCCGTTCCATCGACATCGCGCCGACCGTCTTGCACCTGCTGGGACTGCCCGTCGGACGGGACATGCCCGGGCGCGTGTTGGGGGAGTGCCTCGAACGAGCGGGCCCGGCCGACCAGCCGGTCAGCTACGTCGACTCATGGGAGGGGCGGGAAGGGCTCGCCGCGCCGCAGCCGGACAGGTCCGTCGGGGAGGCCGCGGACGAGCAGGTCGTCGACCGGCTGAAGGCCCTCGGATACATGGATTGAGTTCAGCCGTGCCGGCGGTGCTACCGCAAGGCGGCTGTGTTGATAAAACCGGACAGCCATGTTGGGGTTTCCGGACACTCTCATCCCGGCCGGGTCGGACGGTGGTCCCAGGCCCTCACGTCCCGCACCCCGCCGGAGCAGCCCGTCCAGGGTACGCGGTTTGCAACGCTTCCTTTGCCGTACGCGGCAGCAAGGGTCCGAGTGGCGCCCGAGTAGCGAACACGGTGGCTGCAGGGCATGTGATACGCGTGATCCAATCCCACGGGCGGAATACTGAGCAATGGGCGGCAGGACGCCACGCATAGGCCTGGCCGGATGCAGGACGGCGTACCCGCCGATGGACAGCCCGTCGGTGCACGTTTACCAGCTCTGGCATCGGCTCCGCGCGATGGGCTACGAAGTTCACACGTGGGGCGGACAGGCCGTCCCGGGTGGCATAGAGCACCCGAGGACCGAGGAGGGCCTCCGCGATCTGCTCAACCGGGTCGAACTGCTCTACGTGCGCTTCCCGTTCGAGTACTACTGGACTCCGCGATGCATGGCCCGACTGCTGACAAAGCGGCGCCTGCCGGTGGTTTGTGAGTTCAACGCGCCGCTCTACGAGTTCACGCGCGACATGCCCTGGACCGCCCCGTGGGCCATCAGGAAGCGGACGCAGAAGTATGCACGCAACCACCTGATGGTGCGGGCGTGCGTGGACCAGGCCGTTTGCACGTGCGAAGAACTGGCCGGCTACGCGCGCCGGCACTTCGGTCTGCGGCACGCCACGGTGGTAGCGGACGGCGCCGATCCCGAGCAGTTCCACCCGGGCCTCCGGGCGGAGGGCAGGCGGTCCATGGGCGTGACCGAGGCCGACTTCGTGGTCTTCTGGGCGGGGATCACGAAGTATGGTTGGCAGGGCACCGCCAGGATGATCGCCGCGGCGGACCGGCTGCACGGGACGGAGGTGCGGTTCGTGCTGGCCGGGGACCGACGCCACCTGCCGGAGGAGCTGCCGGAGAACGTGATGGCGCTGGGCCACGTGCCCTATTTCGAGATGCCGAAGTACACGGCTGGTGCCGACGTGTGCCTGTGCATCTATGACGACGTCGACTGGTGTCCGATCGGGTTTTACCGTTCGCCGCTGAAGCTGTTCGAGTACATGGCATCCGGCCGGCCGGTAATCGCGAGCCGGATGGGACAGATCGCGCGGGTGATCCGGGACGGGGAGAACGGCTACCTGACCGACGGGAGCCCGGACGACATCGCGGAGAAGATCGACCGCCTGCGGCGCGACCGTGACCGGGCCGACGCGATGGGGCGGGCCGCCCGGGAGACCGTGCTGCAGGGCTACACCTGGCAGGGGGCCGCCGAACGGACGGACCGCATCATCTCCGGGCTCATCGGGCGATCAACCTGCAGGAGACCGACGGCGATGGGTGACTCCCGGAGGCGCCGGAAGGAGCAGAAATCGCCGCTGCGGCTCGGCTTCTTCTCAACCTACGGTGGGTACGGCGGCACGGAGGAATACCTGGACAAGCTGATGCGGGGGGCCTGCACGCGGGGTCACGAAGTGGTGTTCTTCCATCACAAGAACTCGCCGGACCAATGGGTCGAGCAGGTCGCTCAGTACGCCGAGACGGCCTCTTTCAACCGGAACGGCGTGGTTCGCCGAGACGTTCAGAGGGATTCTGAAGCGCCGGAGGCACGGCACAGCCCGCTGTGGAACGTGATGCGCCGGGCGTATCGGGGCCTGGCGCCGCAGTGGGCTCGCCACATGGTGTGGTTTCTGCGGGAGGCGCGGCGGGTGAGCCGCGTGCTCGCCTCGCATCGGGTTGATGCGGTCCACTTC
Source organism: Candidatus Brocadiaceae bacterium (assembly GCA_050050635.1). Lineage (GTDB taxonomy): Bacteria > Planctomycetota > Brocadiia > SM23-32 > SM23-32 > JASFTU01. Next base: position 5,641 of record JASFTU010000045.1, on the reverse strand, counting down.
AGTGACCTCGGCGCCGAGCCGGGGATCGTGGCGGCTCGACTGGCGGGCATCCGACGCGTCAGCGGCGCACTGAACTGCATGCCGAACACGAGCGGATTCTGTAACCGCATGTTCTACAGGCTACTGGAGACGCTGTGCCTGGGCTGCGTGGACGGAGCCGCGGCGGTCTCCCACCACGGCAGGCAGCTCTGGCTGCGTCGGCTCCCGGTCAATCCCCGCAAGGTGGGCGTCATCCACAACAGCACGGAGCTGGTCGATCTGGCGCATGCCGACAGGGTCGCCTGCCAGGTCCGCCGGGAGTGCGGTGTGCCGCCGGATGCGCGGGTCGTTGGTGTGAGCGCGACGCTGGCGCGCAGGAAAGGCCACAGGTACCTGCTGGAAGCGTTTCCGGAGGTCCTTCGGGAGGTGCCCGACGCGTGGCTGATGCTCGCGGGCGACGGTCCGTGCCGAGGGGAACTGGAGGCGCTGGCCGGCGAGTTGGGGATCGACGGAAGGGTCGCTTTCCTGGGTCACCGAACCGACATGGACCGGGTGGTGCACGCCTACGACGTGGTCGCGCTCACTTCGGTGGCGATCGAGAGCCTGCCCTTCGCGTTGCTGGAGGGCATGGCTTGCGAGAAGCCGGCTATCGGCACCGCAGTGGGCGGCATGCCGGAGCTTATCGAGGACGGCGTTACCGGCCGGGTTGTTCCCCCAAGAGACGTGGCCGGCATCGCCGAAGGCGTGGTGGAGGTGCTCCGGGATCCGGCCAGGACCCGTCAGATGGGCAAGGCAGCCCGTCGGCGGGTGGCAGAGCATTTCCATTCGGAGCAGATGGTGCGCGACACGCTGGCTCTCATGTTCAGCGGGCAGTCCCCGGGGGAGAAGGCGTGATGGTGAGCCCGGACACAGTCCGGTCGCGGGAAGGGAAGGCCGCTTCGAGCCCGCGCGTGAGCGTGGTGATTCCGGCCTACAACGCTGAAGACTACCTTCAGGAGGCGCTGGAGTCCGTGTTCGCGCAGACCTTCACCGACTACGAGGTGATTGTGGTCGACGACGCTTCCACCGACGGCACACCGGAGATGCTGCGCGGCTATGAGGAGTCCGGGCGCATCCGCGTCCTAACGCACCAGCGTAACCGGGGTCTTTCGGCGTCCCGGAACAGCGGCATCCGGGCGGCGCGGGGTGAGTTCGTGACCTTCCTGGACGCCGATGACGTGTGGCGGCCGGAGCGGTTGGCCTATCACATGGCGGTGATGGAGAGGAATCCCGAGATCATGTTCCTCAGCAACAGCGGCTGGTGGTTCAAAGAAGGCGAGGAACTGCGCTTCCCGCCCCTTCCGGAGAACCCCGAGCTGACGGAGGTGAGCTGGGAGGCGCTGGCCCTCGGCGCAAGCCCCTTCTCAGCCTCCAATGCACTGGTCCGCCGAGAGGTCCTTGACGAGGTCGGCCTGTTTGATGAACGCCTGCGCGCGGCGGAGGATCGGGACATGTGGCTCCGCATTGCGCGACGCTTTGGCACGGTTCGTGCATCGGGTTACGTGCACGGCTACCGCCGGCATGCGGGCAGCATGACGGCCGATCCGGAGCACATGAAGCGGAACATGAAGATGGTGCTCGGCAAGGCACTCCGGGATGCGCGGCCGAGTCTTCGCCACCGGGCCTACGCGCAGCTCTACCTCGATGTGGCCATCACCTGCTACACGGTAGATCGTCGCTTCGCCGCTCTGGGGAACCTGGGGAAGTCGGTACTGGCCTGGCCGTTCGTTCTGGCCAGCCCGGCGCACCCGACTCCACTGATCCGGTGGATCTGGGCGGGGAAGATGCTGCTCGGCAGGGAGTTGTTCGAGCGCCTCTGGGGCTTCGTCCGCGGTCGGCTGATCGGGCCGCGCGGGAAAGATCGCGCCGGGGCCCCGGGGGCGGTTTCCGAGCGTCGCTAACACATACGGAAGGAAAGCATGCACGGCTTTGTGGGATGCGTGGAACGGGACGCCGAAGCTGCCGGGAGTGTGTGTCGGTGGCTGCGGCGCTGGACGCAGGTCGGCGCGGAGAAGGCGTGCTGGCAGGCCGAGGCGCCCCCCTTTCGTTACGTGGGCTCGGCGGAGCCGGCTGCGCCGGGGCGGCCCACGGCGGCGGATGGAGATGGGCGAACCCTCGTCTACGACGGCTTCATCTGTCGGGACCAACTGGCGGACCAGGAGGACCGCCGGCCGCGAACGCAGACTGAGGTGGCGGAAGCCCTGCTGCGCCTCTACCGAGAAGAAGGGGCCGAGTCGCTCGCCGCCCTGAACGGACGGTATGTGGTCGCGGTCTGGGATGCCCCGGCCGACGCCCTTTACATCACCAACGACGCGCTCGGCCTGAAGCCGGTGCTTACGTGGCAGTGGGGCGCCAGCTTCATCTTCGCCTCCAATCCGTGGCCCATTGCGTGCCACCCCGCTTTCCAGGGGGCGATCGAGTCCCGTGGAGTGATTGACCTTCTGCTGCTGAGTCATCAACAGGGCGACCGAACGCTGCTGAGGGACATCAGCGTGCTGCCGCCGGGCAGCGTCACGACCGTCTCTGACGGACGAGTGGAGTCCCGCGTGGTGCGGAACCTGGAGTTCTCGCGCGACCGGTGGGACTGGTCCATCGAGCACGCGGCGGAAGAGATGCGCCGCCTGCTGGAGCAGAGCGTCCGGCGGCGCGTTGGCGAGGAGGAGGAGCTGATCCTTCCCCTGTCCGGAGGCTTCGATTCGCGTGTGTTGCTCGGCTTCCTGCTCGGTATGCCCGGGAGAATCGACGCGGTGACGCAGTTCCAGCACGGCCTGTATGCGGAGGACACGCGCTACGCGAAACGTCTGGCGCGGGCGGCGGGCGTGCGTCACACGGTCGTGCCGTACAGCGATGATTTCCTGGCGCGTTCGCGGGAGAAGTGCGTCGCGATCAGCGGCGGGATGTACGACATCCATACGGGCCGCCATTTCTCGTGGCTTCCGCGCGTCAACGGAACGCAGCGCCCCGTAGTGTCGGCTCATCTCGGCGGCGAGCTGACCAGCCGGTTCCAGATCTCGGACACTGCGTTCCGTACGCCCGAGGAGCACTGGCAGCAGGCCTTCCAGTCGGTGAACGAATTCCGGTTCCCGCCCGACACCGTGAGGAGCATGTTGGCGGCGGGGCAGCCGGATGATCTCGTGGATGCGGCTGTCGATGAGAACAGGCGCTTTTTTATGTCGCAGGGCGGCGCGTTTTTCCACCGGTTCTACCACTGGGACCTGTTGCTGTCCCGACGGCGCTACATCTCGTTCCAGCTCTTCTACTTCGATCAGCTCACGCGGGTGTTCGCTCCGTTCTACGACCTCGACTTCATCGATTTCGTCTGCTCGCTGCCGTTCGCGGCGATCCACAGGCAGCACGCCTACAGGGCGATGCTGCGGGACGCGTTCCCGGAGCTGGCGAAGATCCCCAACACGAACGACCTGCCGGTGCTGACCTCGACGAAGGAGGTCCTGCGCGACTTCGCGGCAACCCAGTACCGCCGGTTCGTCCAGAAGCCCCTGCGGCGCGTGCTCCCGCTCCGGCGGTGGATCGGCCACCCGATGAAGCACTACGGCTTCGCGCTGCAGGGTGATTCTCGGGCTGTTCTCGACCATATAATGGACAGCAGGGAGAAGATGTCACCGTACCTGGACCCGGATGGAGTCGAGGCCGCCGTTCAGCGGCAGCTCGACGGTGACAACTCGACCTCGATGGGCCTTCTCGGATTGTCAGCCTTCGCGACCACCCTCGACATGCTGGAGGACCCGTATGCGGCGGTCCGCGCGTGGGAATGACGTGGGCAGTGGAGGAGTCTGTGCCGGGTCAGGCGTCCGGCATCGGGCTGTACGGGGACCCGGGGTCCCCGTTCGGACTCAGAGGAGAGGAAATGCGGGCTAATCCACTGGCTATGGTTGCGGACCTCTTAAGGCGCCTCGGTTCCTGGCTGCTTGGGCTGGTTGTGCGGCTCAGGCGGTCCGAGGCGCGGAAAGTCATCCCGAAGCCCTTGCGGCGGCTGGGGTACCGGCTGCTGCCGCAGCGCAGGCTCCGGGACAGGATGACGAAGGCGGAGTACGAGGAGAAGATCACCGCGGTGGTGCCGGCCCCGCAGTCCACGGACGTGAAGATAGGCATAATCACCGACCCGCTGCGTCGGCATGGCAACTACGAGGCGGCTTGCCTGGAGCTCGGGGTGCCCTACGAACTGGTGGACATCTCCGGTGCCGACTGGATGGAGCAGGTCCAGAGCGCCGGCTGCGACGCATTCGTGGTCTGGCCCTCCCACATCACCACCGTCACCAAAGCCATGTTCGACGAGCGTCTCCGGGTCCTTGCGGAGGACATGGGCCGGATGCTGTTCCCGTCCTACGGGGCCCTGTGGCTCTATGAGAGCAAGCGGCGGATCCGTGACTGGTTCGTCGTGCACGGTGTGCCTCACCCGGAGACGTGGGTATTCTTCGACGCAGAGAAGGCGATGGATTTCCTGGCCGGCACGGATTACCCACTGATCTTCAAGACCGATCTCGGCTCGTCGGCATCAGGCGTCGAAGTAGTCCGTACGAAGGGGGAAGCAGCCAGGATCGTCGAGAAGTGCTTCGGGAACGGCTATCTGGCGCACCGGCATGACTGCCGGGACCGCCAATGGGGTCAGGCCCTTTTCCAGAAGTACGTGCGGAACGCGCGCGAATGGAGGACAGCGAGGGTAGGCGATTCTTACTTCGCCAACCAGAAGGTCAGGAGGGGTGAGTTCCACAGCGGTTCCCGGGAGGTGCTCTACTGCCGCCCGCCCGACCGGATCCTCGACTTCTGCCGGGAGATAGCTGACAAGGGCCCGTTCCTGAGCGTCAACATCGACGTATTGGAGACCGAAGACGGGGAGCTACTTGCCAACGAGTTCCATGCCGTGTGGGGTTCGAAGCAGCCTGACCTGACGATAGTCGATGGGGAGCCTGGCCGATTCCGTTACGAAGAGCGCACACGCCGGTGGAAGTTCGAACCCGGGAAGTACTGCCGCCATACCCTCTGTAACCTGCGCGTGCGCACCGTCCTGGAACTGCTGGGCAAGCCACTGGATAAGCCGTTCCCCTCGGCGGCCAACGTCGGCTCCGGCGAGCCCGGATAGCGCCGGGCGCCCGCAGGCCGGGCAGAGGCCGGACACCGCAAGCTGGTGACAGGGAGCAGTCGGCCTCGAGGCTGCCCGGGGCAAGAGGAAACAGACGGCCCGGTAAGGAAGCAGACATGCGAGCTTCGCTGCCAGAGAGACTCCACGCATTGGGCGCCCATGCGAAACGGTTCGTGGTGCGTGGACGCAAGCGCCAACTCGTGGACCGGGCCTGGCGTATCCGGCATGGCAAGGTTCTGGAGCTGCACCCCGAGTACGCCAGGCCCTGCGACCCGCGTGTCGAGGAACGTCACCGCCGGCTGTGGCAGCGGCTGAGGAAGAGAGTTCGACCGGAGACCCTGCGCATATGCTCCAACCTGTCCGGGCGGCAGTGCGCGGAGTATGTTCCCGAAGAGATCTTTGCCGCCGAGGTGGAGCCGGCCCTGAACAGGCACGAGGTGGGCTTATTCCTGGAGAACAAGAATTTCTACGACCGGTGGTTTGACGCGGCGGTATTCCCCGAAACTGTCGTACGTAATGTCGATG
>JASFTU010000044.1:0-9309 GCA_050050635.1 Candidatus Brocadiaceae bacterium | reverse complement strand
CGGGGTCAAACAGCAGTTCGTGGAGCTTCTTCCCGGCGGCCCGCACCTCGTCCAGCAGCTCACGGTTCTGGATCATCAGCCGGAACCGCCTGATGCGCCCCGTCAGTTCCTCCCGGTCCACGGGCACGCGGCGCGCGACGAACCGGTCGCCGTGCCAGGCCCACACCACCACGCCGTCCTCCAGCAGGTAGTAGGCCAGGAGAGCAACCCCCTCCGGAAGGAACTGCTGCACGCGGTCGGCACTGACGGCCTCGACGCTGACGAACTCCCCGAGGGCCGGATGAGCCACCTGGATGTCCAGGAGCACGTCGGCGTACTCGCGTTTGAGCTCCGCCTGCTCGGCCGCAAGTTTCTCCCGCCGTTCCTCGTCCCCTTCCCGCGCAAGCAGTTCTCTCACGCCCCGCAGGCCGCGGGCCAGCTCCCGCTGACGCTCATAGAGTTCCCGCTCCCGCTCGTTCTTCAGCTCGATGCTCCTGCCGGCCAGCACGTCCATGAACTTGCGGGCCCGCGATCTCTCGCCGTAGAGGAAGGCTTCTTCCGCGCGACCGCTGTCCAGCAGGAGGTCCACCGCTTCCTCGTACAGGTCCATCTTGTTGCTCAGGAACCCGCTGCGGAACTCCTCGACCTTGATGGTTGCCTGGAGTTCCTCCACCATGTCCACGCCGTCGCGCAGGGCCTCCCAGGCCGCCTCTTCCGCGCCCCGCAGCCGATGCATCCGTCCCAGGCTCCGCAGCGCGCGCCACTCGACCTCGGGCAGGTACACCTCCCGGGCCTCCCGCAACGCCTCGTTCAGCAGCGGCTCGGCCTCCTCGGGTCTGCCCTGATCCAGCCGCACGTCGCCCAGCGCCAGCAGCGCCTTCGCCAGGTTGACCCGGTCGCCGATCTCACGCGAGAGCTCTGCGGCGCGCTGGAGCCGTTCGGCGGCTGGCCGGAGGTCCCCCATCAGGCGCAGAGTCATGCCGACGTTCCTGTGATCGTATGCCTGCCCCCATCGCGAGCGCAGCCGCCGGTCCACCTCCAGCGCCTGCGCGAAGGATTCGAGCGCCTCCGGGTAAGCCCCCTGCCGCCGGTAGATGATTCCCCGGTTGTTGTGTGCGCTCGCGATCTCCAGGTAGTCTCCGGCGCGGCGCGCCGCCTCGATCGCCACGTCGAGCGACTGGTGCGCCCGCTCATAGTCGTTCAGCTCCCAGTAGATGAGGGCCAGCAACTGGTAGTTGACGTTCAACTGGAAGTCGATGCCCATCTCCCGGGCGATCTCGTTGGAGCGGGACACGAGCTGCAACGCCTGCTGGTATTCGCCCCGCAGCCAGCGCGTGTTGCCCGTCTCGGTCAGGGCCCGGGCCATCGTCCGGCGAAGCCCTTCCTGCTCTGCCATCTCTTCCGCCCGACCGAAACGCTCCAGGGCGCCGCTGAAGTCTCCCACCGCCCGGCGGCACAGGCCCACGTCAGTGAGCGTCTCCGCCGCCTCGCCGACGTCGCCTTCGCTCCGGTAGATCTCCAGAGCACGCTCGAAGTGCTCCTGTGCGCGAGCCGGACTGTCCAGTCGTCTCAGATAGATCGCGCCGATCCGCTGGTGCTGCCTGGCCGCATCCGCCTCCTGCTCCAGGCTTCGGTAGGTTGTCAGCGCCTCCTGGAATGTCTCCAGAGCTTCGTCGTATCGGGCGGCCCGGTCCAGGCTCTTGCCCAGCTCGCCCAGCACGCGTGCCATCTCTTCCCGGCCGCCGTGCTCGTGGAGCAGGTCGATGGAGCGGGCATAGGCCTGCGCGGCCTCCTCGAACCGCTCCGCCTCGGTCAGCAGCGCGCCCAGCGACTGGTACTCGAGCGCCATCACGGCGCCCGCGGCCTGCCCGGAAGCACCGAGGTGCGCGATGCGGGTGCGCTGGTGCTCCGCCGCCGCGTCATGCTCACGCATCCCCCGCCGAGAACGCACCAGGTACTGCTCGAGGTTGGCCAGGATCGTCTCCTTCTGCGACGCCGAGGCGAACTCCATCGCCCGGGCCATGTACCGGAGGTCCAGGAAGCCGGACGCCGCTTTCACGTATCGCTCAGACTCCAGTGCCTCCCGCGCCCGGGCGAAGGTGTCGTTGAAGTCCAGCCTGGCGAACTCCGCGTACTCGCTCTCGTTCAGTCCCGCGAAGCCATAGAGCCGCACCCGTTCCCTCCCTGCCGTCTCCAGCGGGGCCAGGCTCTCCTGAAGCGCCCCCGACGGCGGCGCGCCGCGCAACCCCTTCAGCAGGTCCGCCCAGAAGTCCGTCCCAGCCGCGCCATCGGTGCCATAGATCACCGACGGCACGCCGCCGGCGATCAGCGCGCGTGTCAGCACCCTCAGGGCCATGAAGGACTCTGCGGCAAACGCATCGCCCGGCAGGTGCGCGAGAACCACGACGCCGGCCCGGCTTCCCCAGGAGGACAACTCCTCGACGGGGAGGCCCTGCAGCCTCCCGAGTCCCCCGGGAAAGGACAGATACGCGGCCCCCGGCTCGCCCGGCTCCAGAACCAGTGCGTTGCCGAACCACGCGATGTCCGCCAGGGCTGCGCTCAGGGCGAGTTTCTCCTTGCCGACTTCCTGCGCGTCGGCAATCTGCACGTCCGGTTGCCCGGCGAACCGCTCCGACAGTTCTCTGCCCGCCCCCGGCCCGGCCGAGGAGATCAGCACCGACTGCCGCCCGTAGCTCCGCTCGCGGAAGGCCCACAGCAGGTCGGACGGGCCGCCGAGGAAAGCGAGTTCGAACCGCTCCGACAGCGTGCCCCTTCCGAAGGGCACCGCCGTCCAGGCCAGCGCGCTCAACTCCGCCGGGAAGCTCAGGTACAGACGCGTGGTCTCTTCACCGAGGCTCTCCAGGAACGGTCGCACCAGCGCCTCCGCCGCCACAGACCGGTCCCCGGCACCGAACTCCACGCGGCGTGCCTGAAACACATCCGGCCCGAGCAGGAAACCGCCGAAGCTGCCCTCGCCCGCCGGGGCGTACATGAGGAGCGCCGTGCCGGGAGTGAGCGCCTCCCGGAGCGCCACGGCGTCGGCAGGATCGGCCACCAGCAGGCCGCCCAGGGCTCCCGTCGCCCGAAGCTCCGCGATGGCCGTCCTGAGCGCTGCACCTTCCTCGGCAGCTTCCAGTGGAGTTGCGGCAACGGCATCCCCCGGAGCCAGCCTGCATCGGTTCTCCCGGGCGCGCATAACACCGCTGCGCGCCTCCGCCAGGTGCCGCGCCGCGGCCCGCGCGTCCTCGCCGCCGGCGAAGAGCCCGCCCGGTGGCACGGCGTGCGCCAGTCGCACCGCTTTCCAGTTCAGGGCATGCCGGAGAGCCGCCTCGGGGTCCTCATCGAGCGTGGCCGAGATGAGCCTCCCGTAGAGGTCGTCGATCCGGCCGACATCCTCCAGGGCATGGTCGAGGGGCGCCGGCGGCGGCCAGGTCTGCAGGATGCGTGCCGCCCGCTCCAGGCGCTCCCGTTGCTCGCCGCCCTCCAGTTCGGACAGCGTCAGTTCGATCTGCCATTGCAGGGAGGGGAGCCAGTAACTCCGGGCCCGGCTCACGGCCTCTTCCAGCAGTTGACGCGCTTCCTCGATCTCTCCCAGCCGCGCGCTGAGCACGCCCCGGTTGTGGAGGGACACCACCTGCCAGGCGCGAAGCGATGCGCTGCCCACCTCCACCCGGCTCAGGGCCTCCTCCAGGGCGACATGATCCGCGTATAGCTGACGGAGTTCCTGCGCCTCGAGCCGCCTGTCCCCCGGGCGCAATGGCAGCAGTACCATCCCGGGCATGACGTCCGCTCGCTCGCCGAGCACTTCGCGTTCGAGGCGAGTCATGTCGTCCGGCCGGATGACCGCCTCGAACCCCACCAGGGGTCCACATCCGGCCGCGAGCAGAAGGCAGACCGCGAGCGCAGCAGGCAGTGGCGACAGGTGCCGGTCGTGTCTCATCGCTTTGTCTCCTCCCCGGCCGTCAGGAGCGCCGCCAGGTTGGTCTCCAGCGCCGCCTGAGTCTGCGCGAGACGGGCGTCCGCTCGGCCCCGTACGCGCTCCAGCACCGCTCGGTGGACCGCGATCGCCTCCGAGAGCACGTCTCCGCCTCCATCTTCGCGCCCACGCTGGAGGCGAAGCACGACCCGCCCGAGCGAGACCACGGCGTCTGCCTCCCCTTCCAGGTTGCCCGCCCGACGCTCCAGTTCGGCGGCCCGTCCGTAGGCCGCCGCGGCCGCCGCCGGGCTCGCGCCGGCCACACGGTATCGGCCGATCTGGGTCCACACGATCGCCCTCTCGGTCAACAGGTCGGGGCGTGACTCCGGTGCCTCCGGATACAGGGCGAGCTTGCGCTCAAGGTAACGCACCGCACCGGCATGGTCCCCCGCCAGGGCACTGATCCGCGCCATGTAGCTGTAGAGGAGCCGCTTCTCGGCCGCAACGTCGAACCGCGCCACGCCTCCCCCCTCGCCCAGCGTGACCTCGATGCCGATCCGGATGAGGCCCGGCCCGCCCTCGCCGTCCCATTCCACCACGCCGACGGCCTCGAGCCGAGCGACCGCCTCCTGCAGCAGCCCGAATGCCTCGATCAGCTCATCGGAGCCCGCCAGGCCCCGCTCGGCGTCCAGGTAGAGGTTTACCGCCTGGTTCCGGCAAGCGCGCAGCAGGTTTCTCCGATACATCGGGGCCCTGTCCGGTTCCCGCTCGATGAGCCGCTGCAGGAGCGCGGCGTACTGACGGTAGCTTCGCACGGCCTCCGCGTAGCGAGCGTCCAGGTGCTGCGCAAGGCCGAGCCGGTCCAGCGTCTCGGCCCGGCGGCGCAACCGCTGGACCTCATCGTCGGCGTCCTCCAGAGCCAGCGCACGTTCCAGCAGGTCTATCGCGTGTCCGTAGCGCCCGGCGGCGAGCGCGCTGTCGCTGATGCTGCGCATGGCCGCCCCGCCGCGCGCTCCGACCAGCGGCAGCCCGGCCTCGAGGGCCCGGCTGTAGTAGCCGTAAGCGGTCTCCGGCTGTTCGGTCAGCATATATCCCTCGCCCACGTTGAACAGAAGGTTGGCGTGGTTCTGCAGGTCCGCCGCCGGATCGCTGAGGCCGAGTGCCGTCAGGTAAGCGTCCAGAGCCCGCACCTTGTATTCCGCCTCGCCCGTGGCGACCGCCAGCCGGTTCAGCAGGAAGCCGTGCAACTGATCGTAGTAGGCGACCCGAGGGGCCAGCAGCACCGCTTCCTCGGCCAGCGCCAGCGCTTCCCTGTCGATCGCCACCCGTCGAGCCGTGGCCGCCGGATCTCCCACCCAATCGGCCGGACCGTAGTAGCTGTAGGCCAGCGCCAGGCCGTAGCGGGCCAGATGGGCATCGGGTCCCTCCCGGAGGGAGGCGCGGTAGTCGCGGATCGGCTCCTCGATCCGTCCCAGAAGGTTGTAGCACTCGACCATCCCCCGGTGCGCCGCGGCCGAGCCCTGGTCCAGGTCGTCCAGGGCGCTGTAGGTATTCAACGCGAGCCCCGGATCGCCGAGCCGCACCTCCCGACGGGCCTTCAAGAGAAGCGTTCGCCGCAGTTCCCGCCGGGCTCGTCGCCCGAAGGTGCCCCTGTCCCGTGCGTACTCCGCGCTCATCTCCCGCAGGATGTCCGCGGCCCGCTCGTACTCCTCTCGCTCGGCGTGGATGCGCGCGATCGCGAGCATTGCCGCCGCCCGCGTCTCCCGCTCGCGCGGGAACTGCTCGACGGTGCGCCGATACTGCTGCAGTGCCCCCAGGTAGTCCTTACGTGCGTAGAGGAGGTCGCCGATGGCGTTCTGCGCAAGCGCCGGCAACAGGGGAGCATCCGCGTGCCGCTCCACGATCTCGCGCAGCGTGGTGAGGTTCTCCTCCGGGCCGGCACGGGGTCGCAGAGCGATCTCCAGCACCCGCCGGGCCGCTCGCTCGACGTAGGGCGACAGGTCGGGGTACTCCGCCAGCACCCGCAGGTAGGCATCCATTGGCTCCTCGCCCTGTCCGAGCAAGCGGTACACCTCCGCCGCACCGAGCAGGGCCTGCGCGCCGGTCGCCCGCTGGTCGGGATAGTCCCTGCGCAGTCCGGTGAAGCAGGCGATCGCGCTGTCATACTGCCCGACCGACAGGTGCGTCCGACCGGTCTCCAGCCGTGCGAGCGCCGCGACCCGGCGCAGCTCCTCGCCCTCGGCACCACCCACCTCGTCCGCGTGCGCCAGATAGTCCCGCTCAAGCGCGCCGGCACGCGCCAGGTGCTCCTCTCGTGCCTCGGGCGGCCATTCCGACCGGGCCTCCCTGTCCAGCGCGAGGAGCTCGAGCCGGGCGGCTCCGGCCTGCGGCAGCTCGCCTCCGAACCGGCTGGTCACAGTCCCCAGGGCGTCGCGCGCCTTCTCGGGCCGACCCCATTCGCGCAGGACGCGCCCCAGCGACAGGAATGCCCCCGCCGCCTGCGACGGGCTGAGGCCATCCGCCCCCGGGCTTCTCGCCTCCCAGACCGCGTTGCGCCACGCCAGCAGTCGGTGGTGCACGTCGTCCCCGCCCCGTTCCGGATCCCGGGCGAAGCGCAGTCGGCCACGGGGGGTGGCCGGCTCCGGGAGTTCGCCCCCGGGCCCCAGCGCAAAGACGTCGGTCCGCCCGGCCGGGCTCCGCCCTGTGAACAGGAAGCCGCCGGGCAGGGCACGGGGGAAACCCTCCGACGTCGCATAGGAGGTGAGCTGGCGCGGTGGGGGCCGCTCGCCCCCCGCGAAGAGGTCGGGGCTGAAGGACACGCTGAAGATGGACGATGCATCACTCAGGTCGAGGCGCCCGTCATCGCTGGTGTCGAACTCGTGTCGCACGAAGTAAACCCTTTCTCCCTGCTCGCTCCAGCAGGGATAGAGGTCCAGCTGCGGGCCCTCGGTCAGGGCGACCGTCTCCCCGTCGGCCAGCCGGAGCACCCACAGGTCGGGACTGCCGGCGCGGGCCGAGACGAACACCAGGTACCGCCCGTCCGGGGAGCAATCGGGCATCTGCCCATCGGCCCCCAGGGAGCGCGGGGCACCGTCGCCCACGCCGACCTCCCACAGACCGTAGGGCCCGGCGGTGGTGCCGGCGGCGGCATAGAAGATCCGCCGGCCGTCCGGATGCCAGCACGGCTGATCGTCGGCCGTGGTGTCTCCGGTCAATCTCACGAGCCGCCGTCCGAACGGCCGCCATCCCCGACGGAGCACCCACAGGTCTCCCGCACTGTCCCGGCGCGTCGAGATAAAAACCAGCCTCCGGCCGTCGGGGGAGAATCGCGGCCACGTGTCGCGCGCAGGATGGGCTATCGCCGGCTCCGGCAGCTCGAGTCGGGCACGGCGTCCCCGCCCCTGCGCCAGGTGATCCAGATGGACGTCCTCCTCGATGCAGATGTCCGGGTTGCCGTCCCGCTCCGAGACGTACGCCAGCGCCGCCGCGCCGGGGCAGTAGTCCGCCTGGTACTCGGCGTGCGGGCTGAAGGTCAGGCGACGCGGCTCCTGCCAGGTGGACCGGTGCCCGGGGAGGCCGCTCACGCCACCGTGGTGGGGCGGCACCTCGAACAAGGCGCATCCCGGCACGAGGCACCCCACCAGCAGCAACGCCAGAACCGTGCTCGGACTCGCTGTCGTTCGTCGTCCTCTCATCCCGCACCTTCACCCCGCCTGACCCACTCGCCGTCGGGCATCTGCACCTTCATGCCCGGCTCCGCCTCCTCGCGGTGCTTCGCCGCCAGGATGCTCTGCACGGTCATCAGTCCTCCCTGCCCGCGCAGGTCCGGATTGGTCGCCACGATACGCTCCATGACGATGAGCCGGTCCTGGTTCTCCTCCTCGACAACGGATAGGACAAGGGCGTGACCTCGAGGATCCTGTTCGCGCAGGCGCTGCATCTCACTCTCGAACGGGACCAGGAGCCCGTCGCTGCCCTCGCCTACGTACCCGTTGCGCTTGAACTCCAGAACGTCGTCGCGGTTGAACTCCATCCGGCGGCGGGCCCTGAGGGCCCGGGCCTCGCTCTCCGTGGTCGGCGGCGGAGCCTGGGGGGTGCCCGTGACGGGGTCCACCGAGCGAACCCCCGCAAGGAGGTACACCTCCTGCCCGACCCGCTCGAACGCCCCCAGCACCTGTTCCTCCAGGGAACGTTGGGCACCACGGACCTCGATGCGCGTGCCGACCAGCCCGCCCAGGTTGCATCCCGCCAGCAGGCCGACGCACAGCCACAGCGCCGCCACAGCGCAAGATCCGGCCGGTCCGGGTCGCCGGCTGAGGGACCTCGTGTCACGCTGGCTCTTCATCCCTCCCTATCTCCTCCGCACGAAGCGCGCCGAACCGTCCGGACTCACCTCGATCGCCTCCGCACCCAGCACGTCCAGCAGGCGCAGCAGGGGTGCCAGACGCTCGAAGGCCGCCCTCGCCGGCCCGGAAGCGAAGAGGCGCGAAACGTTGAACCGCGGGAGCGAATACCGGCCGAACAACCCACGCGCGAGCCCCTGGAGCTCGACGTCTATGGACACGAATCCCCGCTCCAGGCGCAGTTCGACTTTGCGCGGGCCGGCGAGCCTGAGCGCCTGACGCAGGCGCACAAAGGCCGGCCTCTCGCCCTTCGGATCCAGCGCGAGCAGCAGCCGCTCCAGCGCTTCGGCACCCATCTCGGTGATGTCCACGCGGGCAGATACGTCCTGGAGGGGATTGCCGCCGGTCGCCGCCTCCTCGGACAGCACGGCAGCGAAGACGACGCTCCCGCTCACCTGTGCATCGCCCCGGAAGTCCCGCAGTTCGGGCGGGAGCATCTCCCGGAAATCAACGTTGGTGAACTCGCTCCGCAGGCGCAACTCCCTGCCTTCGGGCCGTGGCGTGAACGACATGCGGCCGACCATCTTCCCGCCCAGCGGCCGGAGGTAGAACCGCGGGACCTCCACCGACGCCCCTCGAGCATCCAGCGCAACGCTGAGGGACCGCAGCAGGCGCACCCCGAGGCCCGACGCCGACTCCAGCTCCAGCTCTCTGCCGGGGCCGGTCAACTCGTCCACCGCCGTGGCGAAGTCCTCAATAACCTCCCGGAGTCCCGGCTCTGACGGGCGCTCCGCTGGCTGCACCAGGACCCGACTGAGGGCCGCCGGCTGGGGCCCGTCGCGCAGGATCTCCCAGCTCTTCGAGAACGCCGCGCTGCCGCCCACACCCGCGACCGAGAACAGGTCCCGGAAGCGCACACCGACGTTCCGCGCCCGCGGTTCCGCCCGCAGGTTGATCGCCTCCGCCCGCTCAAGCGTCCCCGCGAAGGTGAAGCCCACCTCGCCTTCCGTTTCCAAGCCTTCCAGCACGTGCAGCCCGCCCAGTCGGAGCGATGCATCCGAGTCCACTGCC
>JASFTU010000043.1:0-9355 GCA_050050635.1 Candidatus Brocadiaceae bacterium | reverse complement strand
CCGTCGTCGATGCTCTCCACGTAGCCCAGTATCACGTCCGTGCGCCCGTCCTCTCCGAGCGCTTCGATGAGGTCGGTCTCGTCGACGTCCATCTTGTTGCCGTAGCTGACGAACCGCGACATACCGATTCGCTCGCCGACGGCCACGTCGAGGATGGCGGTGCCCAGCGCCCCCGACTGGCTGAAGAAGGCGATGTTGCCGGGCTCGGGCATGGCGGGCCCGAACGAGGCGTTCATCTTCTCGTGTGGGCTCATCACCCCCAGGCAGTTGGGCCCGATGCAGCGGATGCCCCGATCGCGGCATTTCTCGGCCAGTTGCCGTTCGAGCTGCGCGCCCTCCTCTCCGGACTCCTTGAAGCCGGCGCTGATGATGATAACGGCGCGGATGCCCTTCCCGGCGCACTCATCCAGCACGTCCAGCACGTAGGGAGCCGGGATCACGATGACGGCCAGCTCGACCTCTCCCTCCACGTCGGTGACGGAGCCGTGGCAGTCCAGGCCGAGTATCTCTTCGGCCCGGGGGTTGACGGGGTAGATGCCGCCCTCGTAGCCCGCCTCGAGCAGGTTCTTCACTACGTCGTGTCCGACCTTGCCCGGCGTGCGACTGGCCCCGATCACGGCCACGGACGCGGGCTGAAAGAAGCTCTCCAGCATCGTCGAAGGTCCCCCTGGTGCACGGGCCTGCGGAAGGTGTGCAGAGCCTGTCCTGTATATCACACGGCACCTGTGCGCGCAAACACCGCGGCCGACGGCGTGGCGGTTGCGCGCGGCGGGGACGGGTGCTACACTTCCGGCGGGAGATAGTGGAGGCGCACATGGCAGGCGGCGATGGAGCCATTCCGGTGCTCTCTGTTGCGGGGCAGAACGTGCCGGAGGCCTGGGAACGGGCCGTGCTCGCGGTGTGGGACAACGGGGTGGCGGTCAGGACGGAGTACGACAAACCCGGGGATCCGCCCAGCCTGGACGCGACGGTCACCGTGGTGGTCCGGGACCCTCTGGGCGAGCCCCGCATCCACAAGAACTTCCCCGGCGGTCCCGCCGAGCTCGAGGTCTACCGCCAGGAGGTGGTCGAGGGGATACACGACCACTGGATCGCCCCGCGGGAGGGGAAATGGACCTACACCTACCATCAGCGCCTGTTTGCCTACCGCCCGCTGGCGGACCTGATGAACCCTGACGAGGGACCTCAGTTCCCGCCCGTCAACCAGATCGAGTACATCATCGAGAAGCTGGCGGCGGTCCCCTACAGTCGGCGTGCGCAGGCGGTTACCTGGATTCCCCATTGCGATCCGGAGACGGACGACCCGCCCTGTCTGCAGCGCCTGTGGGCCAGGCTGCTGAGGGGCGAAGAGGGCTTCCGGCTCAACGTCAATACCCACTGGCGCTCCCGCGACCTCTACAAGGCGTGGTTCATGAACGTGTACGCCCTCACCGACCTGCAGCGTCTCATCGCGGAGCGCCTGGCCGACCTGCTCGGCGAGCCGGTGGGCTGCGGGCGCTACGTCGATGTTTCCGACTCGCTCCACATCTACGGCAGCTACCGGGACGAGGAGCTGGAGCGGGAGATCGAGAAGATGAAGTCCTTGCCCTACACCGATCGAGCCTGGGACAGCTCGACCCTGGAGCCCATGTTCGAGGAGGCGCGGGAGAAGCTGGCGGAGGACGTGGACTTCTACGCACGGGGGCAGGGCTGAGCGTTGGTGGACGGCTCCGCGGCCACAGCCGGCGGCTCACATCTGCACAACGGACAGCAGTTCAGGCAGGCTGTTGACCGTGAAGTCGGGTGTGGGGAAACCCCTGGGCAGACGGCGCCGACCGGTCTGGAACCACACCGTCGGGATGCCCGCCCGTGCCGCGCCGAGAAGGTCGGTCAGCGGGCTGTCGCCCACGTAGAGCATCTCCTCCGACTCCAGGCCTACCAGCTCGAGCGTCCTTTTGAAGAGCCGCACGTCGGGCTTCGAGTAGCCCTCGACCTCCGCAAAGACGGTGTGCTCGAGGTACGGGTTCAGCCCGAGGCTCTCCAGCAGATGGCGCTGAAGCGCGGCCTGGCCGTTCATGATCACGCCCCGCTGGAGGCCGCGCCGTCCCAGTTCCCGGAGCACGCTGGGGGCCTGCGGCCGGGTGAACTGCCTCAGGATCAGGCGGCGCGTTGTGTCGTACGTGTGGGTCAGTTCGCGGGCCAGTCCCCTGGCCCGGACCTGGTAGCTTTCCAGCAGCGCCTCGAAGCGCCGCAGCCTGGAGAAGGGACGTCTCTCGCGGAAGTGCTTCTTGCCGGGAAGTTCGAAGAAGACGGCGTTGAAGCGTCGTATGATGCTTTCCAGGTCGTCCTCAGGCAGGCGCTCGATGAATCTGGGGAGGACGATCTCCATGACCTGCCGCTCACAGGCGGCCCTGTCCCAGAGGGGGCCGCTGACATCGAAGAAAACCGCTTTCAGCTCCGAGATGGCGGGCATCCGCTCTCCCCTGCGCCGCTCACATCCGCTCCGGGGCCGCGACGCCCAGAAGCTCCAGCCCTCTACGTATCACGTGAGAGGTGGCGTCCACCAGCAGGAGTCGGGCTGCGCGCAACTCCGCGTCCGCGCAAAGCACGCGGCGGTCCGGCTCCCGCATGCCGGCGCTATAGTATGCGCTGAAGTCCGCGCAGAGTTCAAGCAGGTACGTCGCGATCACCGAGGGCTCGTACGCCTCGGCCGCACGACGCACCGCGCGCGGGAACGCCTCCAGGTGACGCACCAGCGTCCACTCCTCGGGAAGTGACAGCGCGGAGAAGTCGACCTCCTCGCTCACCTCCTCTTCCGCCTTGCGCAGAATGCTGCACAGGCGGGCGTGGGCGTACTGCACGTAGGGGCCGGTGTCCCCTTCGAAGTCAAGCATCCGCTCCCAGTCGAAGACCACGTCGCGCGTGCGCCGTGTTGACAGCTCTCGGAAGATCACCGCCCCGATACCCACCTCGGCCGCAAGCTCGTCCAGGTCGGCGCCTTCCTCGAACCTCTCAAGGTTGTCCTCCACCTTGAGACGGGCCCTCTGGACCGCCTCGTCCAGCACGTCGCGCAGGAGGAGCATCTCCCCTCTGCGGGTGCTGCCGACGCGCGTCTCTCCCGTTTCGGGATCCACGAACTGGATCAGACCGAAGTTCACGTGCTCGATGCGGTCCGCCCATTCGTGCCCCATCCTCCGCAGCACGGCTTTGAGCTGCTGGAAGTAGAGCGACTGCTCGTTGCCCACCACGTAGAGGCATCTGTCGAAGTGGTACCTCTCCCAGCGGTCCTCGGCGGCCGGCAGGTCGCGGGTCGCATACAGGCTGGTGCCGTCCCTTTTCTGGACGAGGCAGGGCGGCAGCTCCTCGTCTTCCAGAGGGACGATCAGCGCGCCCTCGCTGCGCTCGGCGATGCCCTCCGCCTGCAGACGCCGCACGAGCGGCTCCTTCTGGTCCCGGTAGTTGCTCTCGGCGGAGTAGCGGTCGAAGTGGATGCCCAGCCTGCGGTAGACCTGCTCGAACTCCTCCAGGCTCACCTCCCTGATGGCGCGCCACGCGGCGAGGGCCTTCGGGTTCCCCTCCTCCACGCGGCGGAACGCGTCCCTCGCTGCCTGCTGCAGGTCAGGGTCGCCCTCCGCCTCGGCGCTGTAACGGACGTACAACTCCTGCAGGTCGGAGACCGTCAGGTGTTCGACCTCCTCCACCTCGTAGCGCTCGATGGCGGCGATGAGCCGGCCGAACCCCGTCCCCCAATCGCCCAGCCAATTCAGAGCGACCACCTCGTATCCCAGCGCGCGGTACGTCCGGCACAGGGACATGCCGATGAGGGAACCGGGAAGATGGTGGATCCCCAGGTGCTTGGCGATGTTGGGACTGCTGAACTCGATCACGACCACCTTCCCCGCGCCGGCGTCGTCGTTGCCGTAGCGCCCCTTCAGCGCCCTTATCTCCCCCAGGACGCGCTCCGTGGTCAGGGCGCGGTCCAGGAAGAAGTTCAGGTAGGGACCCTCGGCTCGTACCTCGCGCACGCCTTCAGGGGGCTCGAGCTCCTCGGCCAGATGCGCGGCGACCTCCTCGGGGGGCTTGTGGAGGTCGCCGGCAAGGGCGAAGCAGGGCAGCGCGTAGTCCCCCATCTCGGCCGAGGGCGGCGTCTCGAGGGCGTCTGCGAGCTGCGAGGCAGTGTGGGGAAGGTGAGCCGCCAGTGAGTGGGCGATCGTTTCGTTCATCGAATGCATGGCGGTCAATGCTCCGCAAGTCGGTCTTCCGAGAGAGGCGCTCGCCGGGGCTGCGCGAGCGGCGGCTTTGCCGGGGCAGGCGAAGGTCACGCGGACCGGTCCGGCCGGCCGCCGCCATTATACGGGAACCCCGGCCCTCATCCAGGTGACGAACCGTTTGTCCTCGCCCGCTGGCGTAGTATAATGAAAACGCTTTGTTGTTGTGAGCGGGAGCGTCTGCCCGGAGACCAGTTATGGTTCCACGTTCGCGGGACGGTTGGGGTGCTCGTCTCCGATCGCTTCTGCGCAGCCGCGCGGGGCGCCTGGAGTTCGGTGCGTCCGAGGACCCTCCGGCCGAGTCTCCGTCCGCTCAGCCATCAGGTGGGGGCCCGGCCGAGATGCTGTCGCTGGAGATAGACTACTCCGCCGCCCGGCGGAGGACGCTGCTGTGGGTCCGTGTCACACAGGTGGTCGTCGCGCTCATCACGCTGGGCGGCGTTGCTGTCCTCGTGACGAGGGGCTTGTCGCTGTACGACACCATTGCGCAGGGCGGCGGGTTGGAGTTCTTCCGGGCGGCGGCCGCACGCGAGGTGGAGCTGGTCGTGCTCCTGGGCGCGTTGCGGGACCTGGTGATGGGGACGGGGGCCGTCTGCATCCTGTTCTCGGCCGCCGGGGCGCTCCGGGTGCGTCGGAAAGGACGCGAGGGGATGACGGTCGGGCTGGTGCTCGTCGCGGTGGGCGCCGTGGTGACGCTGCCGAAGTTCGTGGGCGAGGGGGTGGATTGGTCGAACGCGCTGGCCCTCCTCCACGCCGTTCCGTCGGCGATGGGGATGCTGTTTCTGCTGGCCGCCGGGCGAGTCTTCGGCGAGGGGCCGGAGGTCGAGCCCGACTATGTCGAGCTGGTACAGAGGGTGCTCTCGCAGGCGCTCGGGGTGCGCGCCAGTGACGTCCACTTCGAGCCGGGACCCAGGGAGGTCAGCGTGCGCTTCCGGATCGACGGAGTGCTCCACACCGTGGCGACGTATCCGAAGGATGCTCTGAACAGGCTGATCTCCCGGATGAAGGTGATGGCGAACATGGACATCGCCGAGCGGCGGCTGCCCCAGGATGGGGGAGCGACGCTGCAGCTTTCGGGCAGGGATGTGGACCTGCGCATCTCGACGGTACCTTCCAGCTACGGCGAACGGGCTGTGATACGGCTTCTCGACCGCGAGGCGGGCCTTCTGGGCCTGGAGGGCCTGGGGTTGAACCCCCGTATCTCGGACGAGCTGCAGGAGATCATCCAGCGCCCCTACGGCGTGTTCTTCTGCACGGGCCCTACCGGCTCGGGCAAGACCACCACCCTGTATGCTGCCCTGCAGCGGGTGGGCAGCGGCGAGCGGCACGTCATCACGGTCGAGGACCCGGTGGAGTACAAGCTGCCCGGCATCACGCAGCTCCCGGTGGGCAAGCGGAAGGGGATGAACTTCGCCTCCGGGTTGCGTTCCATCCTGCGTCAGGATCCGGACGTAATCATGGTGGGCGAGGTGAGGGACGAGGAGACGGCGCACATGGTCATCGAAGCGGCCCAGACGGGTCACCTGGTCCTGAGCACCCTGCATACGAAGGACGCCGCCGGGGCCGTGGCCAGGCTCCTCGACCTGCAGGTGGAACCCTTCCTTCTCTCCTCCTGCCTGACGGCGGTGCTGGCCCAGCGCCTGGTCCGGTGCATCTGTCGTTACTGCACGGAGCCCTACAAGCCCGACCGGAGCGAGCTCCAGAAGCTCGGCGTTGCCATCTCCGGCACGCCGACCTTCCACCGCGGGACCGGCTGTTCCCACTGCATGTACACCGGGTACAGGGGCAGGACGGGGATCTTCGAACTCCTGACGATGAACGACGCCATCCGCGATCTGGTCACCCAGCGCGCCAGCGCGAACGCCATCAAGAAGGCCATGATGGGAGACGGGGTGATGGACCTGCGGATGCACGGGGCGCAGAAGGTCCTCCAGGGCATCACCACGACCGAGGAGGTGCTGCGGGTCACGTGAGGGCCGGCAGTCTTGACTTGCCCTGACCGCTGTGTTAGCATGAAGCTGCGATGGGGGTTGTGGGTGCCATAACTTTTTGTCGGTAAACATGTTGCGTCACTTTTGCCTCGATCTCCGGAGGGATTACGATGCAGGTGATGAAGCAGCTTTCCATCTTCCTGGAGAACAAGCCCGGTACGCTGGCCGAGGTCTGTGATGCCCTCTCCCAACGGGGGATCAACCTGCTGGCCCTCACCTGCGTGGACGCGGTCGACCATGCCGTCGTACGCCTCGTTCCCGACATGCCCGATGCGGCCGCACACGTGCTCGGAAACGCCGGTATGCTGGTGGTCGAGAATGACGTGCTCATGCTGGAGGTGCCCAACGAGCCGGGGTCGCTCGGAGAGGTGGCCGCGCAACTGGCCCAGCACGAACTCAACATCGAGTACGCCTACTGCACCGTCTCGGCCGACCAGCCCACCGGCGCGCTGGTGCTGCGCACCCGGGACGGCGAGCGGGCTATGGAGGTTCTGTCCTCGGACTGAGGGCGGGTTGCTCGGGAGGCCGGCGGGATGAGGATCGTGCTCACCAACGACGACGGCCCCTTCGCACCGGGCGTAGGCGTGCTGCGGACGGCACTTGCGGAACTGGGCGAGGTGACGGTCGTCTGTCCGGCCGGCGAACAGAGCGGTGTGAGCCATTCCATAACCTACATCATCCCGGTCCGCGCCCACGAGGTACGTCTGACCGACGGCGGCGAGGCCACCATCGTTACCGGTACACCGGCCGACTGTGTGAAGTTCGCGCTGCTGCAGCTGCTGGACGGGTCGCCGGATCTGATTGTCAGCGGCCCGAACATGGGCATAAATGCTGGTATAGACGTTTTTTACAGCGGAACCGTGGCCGCCGCCATCGAGGGAGGGCTCCACGGGATCCGCTCGGCGGCTTTCTCCTGCAGTCGCCGCAATGCCGGCCAGATGCAGGCCGTCGCCGAGCAAGTCGTGCGCGTCCTGAGCCGCCTGCTGCAGAGCTGGCCGGAGCCGGAGGTGGTCTTCAACGTGAACGTCCCTCACCTGGGGGACGGTGAGCCCGGATTGGCGTTCACCGAGCAGAGCACGAGCTTCCCCCGGGGCAGCTACTCCGCCATGCAGGACGCGCACGGGCGGACGCACTACTGGCTCGATTCGACCGCGGGCGACGACCCGGCTGCTCCGGGCTCGGATGTCGCCGCGGTGGAGGCGGGAGACATCTCGGTGACGCCCTTCCGGCTGAATCTGACCCATGCGGAGGTCCTGCGGGAGCTGAGGGCAAACGAGTCGCGCCGCGCATCGGAGGAAGGGCCGGTTGAGAAGAAGTGAGGAGGACAGAGCGATGAAACTCGCAGCAAGCTTCTGGGTGCTGCCTGCGTTGCTGCTGCTCGCGTGCGGCGGCTGTTCGTGCGAAGACTCCGAGGCGGAGGCAGAGCAGCCCCCTATCGCGGTGGTCGAGCCGGAGGCACCCGAGCCGCCCCCCGAAGAACAGCCCACCGGGGAGCAGGGCGCGCAGGCGCAGGCCCCCGGGCAAGAGGCTGCCCAGATAGAGTCGGAGGAGCCCCGACGGGGCCGGAGCCTCCTTCAGGCCCCGGCGGACTACTACCGGACGGTGACGATCGACGCGCCTCGCCACGCCCGGGAGACCGTCGGTCAGATCAGGATGGAGCGCGAGCTGAAGCAGTTCGAAGCCCTCAAGGGCCGCTACCCGAAGTCCATCGAGGAGTTCGAGCAGTGGCGAGGCGAGAAGCTGCCGGAGTTGCCCCAGGGGCAGTCCTACTCGTATGATGCGTCCACCGGCGAGCTGAAAGTCATGATATCTCGCTGACCGGCGTTCCTCTGCCCCATCCCCTGGACTCGCACAGCGGAAGGTGTCCCCCCAATGGCTGGGAAGCGACCTATCGGCGTGGGTGCGGTGGGCGTGCTGCCGGGAGAGGAGGAAGGCCTCCTGGCAGAGATGCCCGTTGGGCCGCATTTCCAACTCGTAGCGTTCAGCGACGAGGGTCTGGAGGGCGGCGCGCCCGAACAGCGGCCCGTCCGGTACTACTCGGACTACAACATGGTGCTGCAGGATCCCTCGGTCGAACTGGTTCTGGTGGGCGGACCGCTGGAGCTGAGACGAGACTTCGCGGTGCGCGCCCTGAATGCCGGCCGTCACGCGGCGCTGTCCGCGCCCTTCTGTGAAACCGCTCTCGGCGCCGAGAGAGTGATGAAGACGGCGTTCCACGCGGGGCTGGTGGCGACCATGGACATGAAGTGGCGCGACGATCCCGACCTCCGAGGCCTGCGGCTGGCCATGGGGGCGGAGAATATCGGACCCGTCCAGGGAGCGCAGTTGTTCTGGCGACCGCCCGAGAGGGAGGATCCCCCCGCTGAGGGGCTCCTGGCGCGAGAGGGGTTTGCGCTCCTGGATCAGCTCAACATCGTCATCCGGGAGGACGTTCGCGACGTAACCACGCACCTTCTGGCTCCCGGCCCGAACCGCCCGGACGAGGGATTCCTCCTCTACCTGAGCCTGCGCAACGGGGGGTGGGGGCTGGCCGAGGCCGCGCCCAACCAGGTCGAGGCCCTGCCCCGGTGGACGTTGCACACCGCGAGTGCGACCTTCTGCGCGCGTGAGGGCGTCGTTCTCGTGTCGGCCGGCGATCAGCGCCGAACCTACCGGGCTCCCTCCGCGCCGGAGTCTTTCTGGGACAACCTCTACTCCGCCGTGCGCGGCGATGCCGAACTGAAGTGTCACCCGCTGGAGATCGTGCGGGCGATGAAGCTCCACGAGGCCGCCCTGGAATCGGCGGAGACCGGGCTGCCGGTGACCATTTAGGACGCCGGAGGCCGGACTAAGGCCGTTTTTTCTGCGGCCGCCGGGGGCCCGTCGCGAAGTGCTGCTCTCGCTCCTTTCCCTCACCAACCCTTTCGCGGCGTACGGGTTAGGGCGTACTCCGCGCAGGACGTGGCATCGTCAGCGGGGAACGCGTTGATTTCGCCCGAGGCGCTTCTCTAACATGCCGTGATGTGTTTCACGTGAAACTAAGGAGGGCGGCACGTGGCTGAGAGGCGAAGGCTGGGCAGAGGTTTGGACGCGTTGATACCGACTCCCGAGGCAGCGGAGATCCCTGCCGGTGACATC
>JASFTU010000042.1:0-9486 GCA_050050635.1 Candidatus Brocadiaceae bacterium | reverse complement strand
CGAGCTTGACCTTGTCGTTGACCTTGACCCGCAGCGCATCGCCGATCCGACTGTCCAGCACGATGATGTCCCCGGGCTCGATCTGCACGAGCCGGCCCACCTTGATGTCCGCACTGCCCAGCAGCACCGTGAGCTCGACGCTCGTCTCCTTCAGGTTCTCCCGCACCGCTGCGTCCATGGCCTCATCGGCCCCTGCCAGGCTCCTTTCGCTCTCGTCGGTGTCCGGGGGCAGCGCTCGGACCGCCTGGAACGGGACCGCCAGCGAGATCTGGCCGGAGCCGACGCTGCTCTGCATCAGAAAGCAGAACTGGACGAAATCATCGGTTGCGGTGAACAAATCCACGGTCTGCAGGTCCCTGGCGAAGGAGCCAAGCTGCACATCGAACTCCCCGATATTGCTCCAGAGTTCGGGAAGCGGTTCGAGGAACCCCTTGATGAAACTCGCCAGGACGCGCACGTCCAGATCCGTGAACTCCAGGGTGGCGGCCTCGCCGGCGTCCGCCTGCCCGCCCATCATCCTCTCCAACAGAACGGCCGCGAACTCGCTGTCTATGGCGGCCACACCCCGGTAGCCCAGCGGCTCCATCAGGAAGACGAACCCGACCACGGTGTCGCCCGCCTCTTCCAGGAGGTTCTCCCACTTCATCTGGTCCATGCTGACCAGTTGCGTCTTGACGTTGCTCCTCAGGAGACGGGATGCATGGCTGGTCGCGTTCTGGGCGAGGGCATCGTTGATGCGGCGGAGTTTCTCCAGTTGAGTCTTGCTGAAGCGACTCGGCTGCTGGAAGTCCCAGCCGTGCACGCGACGGGTGGGCTCGGACCTCTCTACAGGCTCCTCTTCCTCCTGCTGAGTCGCCTCCAGGAGGGTCTCGACCTCCTCTTTGCTGAGCTTGCCTTCCTCGGGGGTGCTCATTGGATGTTGAACTCCGTAAACAGCACTCCCTCGACGCGGGCGTCGCCGTAATCGGCCAGGACGGAGTTGAACCCGTCCTGTATGTCCCTCCTCAGCTTCGCCAGTGAAGCACCGCCCTTGACCTCGTCCAGTTGCTTGTCCGAGAGGTAGGCCAGCAACCAGTCCTGGAAGACGGCCTTCTTCCCCCCGCCGATCAGCGACTGGACATCGGCTTCGTGCTCCTTCTCCACCTGAAGAGTGACGTTGACCTTGACATAGCGCGTGAGGCGGCCCTCGGAGAGGTTGGCCACAGTGACGCCGAATGGCAGGTAAGCATACCGTGATTGCTCGGCCTCTCGCTGCTCCGGGGAGTCTTCGCCGGCCGCCTGCCCGGCCGAAGGAGTCAGTGCCCACGCGGCGAAAAGCCCCGCGGCCGCAGCGACGGCGATCACAGCGACCAAACCCAGCAGGGCAAACACGCTGAAACCGCCCCTGTGATCATGAAGCAGTAGTTTGTTCAATTTCCCTGGCTCCTTCCTCGTTGAACTGCTCTACGTAAGGCTTGGTCAGCATAATGTCGACGCGCAGCTGGGTCACCGGCAAGCGCGCCTCCCCGTTCTCCGCAACCGCCCGACGACAGAACGAGTACACGCGGGTGGCGGCACGGGCCTGCACCGGGGGGGCCATGTGAGCCATCAGCTTCCCGCGCACGGATCGTGCCGCCCTCAGGGCCTGCAGGCTCAGCTCGGCCTCCTGCTCGGCACGACCCCGCACTATGGCCCCGATGCGAATCACGAAGCCCCGTGCCACGATCAGGGGCTCCAGCCGCTGCGCCAGTTGCTCGCAGAAGGCCTCATGCTCTGCGGTGAACTCCTCCGGCCAGCTCATGTAGGAGAACGGGGTGGGCAAGGTGACGCGCCAGCCCGTCCCGCGTCTGGGCTCGCGGACGTCGAATTCCTTCTCCAGCTGCCGGAGGGCTCGCTGGGCCTCCTCCCGTTCAGCGTCGATCCGACGCAGGCCGGAGGGCTCGTCCTGGCCCTCGGGTGCTCGGTACCTCGGCCCGATCTGTCCCTCGGGTAGACGGCCTCCTGCACGCTCCCAAACCCCGCCCAGTCCGAACGTCTCCAGGGCGCGCACAAAGGATCCTCGACCCGCATAGAACATCCCCTCCTCCCGCACGGTCGCGAAGGCCTGCAGGATGATGAAGAAGGCCAGCAACAGCGTCATGATCGCGCAGTAGGCCGTCATGTAGCGCGGCGCGCCCTTCTGTCCGGATTCTTCTTCTTGTTCGGGTACGGGGGAGATTCCTCTACACCTCCAGCATGACTATCTCGCACGTTCCGGGGGGAAGCGGCTTTTCCACCAACTGGATGTTGTCGCTCAGCCCAACGTCCCTGCAGGTGTCAGCGACGTGCTTCCGCAGGTGGGCGGTGACCTGGACCGCAAACCCGACCGAACGGAGCTCCCGTTGCTGCTGCGGCGTGTCTTCCCCGGCCCGGGCAGTGACCACGATGCTGTAGGACTTCGCCCGGGTCATCTTGATCACCTGATGGAGTATGGCCTGGCCTCTGCGGCTCAACGTGGCGTCGGCACCGAACAGATCCTTCAGCGGGATCCGTATGACAACGGCGCCCTTAAGGCTGCGCAGTTGCGAGATATCCACTTCTTCGTAGTGCTTCCTCAGCTCGTCAACAGGCTGGCCCTGCTCGATGGGCGGTTTCTCAGCCCCTTCGGTGTCGAGCCGGGCCTCCTCGAGCCGCCTTTCTTCGGCGGTGAGCTTGCCGGCGCCGGGTTCCCCGGCGAACAACGCCAGCTGCCGGCTCCCCTCCATCATGCCGTGCGCCAGGGCCTGGAAGTCCTCCTTGTTCGGCGTGGAGAACGTCAGCAACATGACGAAGAAGGTGAGCAGCAGGGTGACGGAATCCCCGTAGGTGAGCATCCACGCGGGGGCGCCGCCCCCTTCGTCCACGTCGGCTGTGGCATCTTCGGGCATCTCTACTCGCTCGGCTTCCTCTCACCGGGCGCCAGGAACGAGGTCAGCCTGTCCTCCAGCACACTCGGGTTGACGCCGGCCTGAATGCCGGTCAGTCCCTCGATCATCATCTGTCGAATCGTCTCCTCCTCCTTGCCGCGCGTCCGCAGCTTGCCGGCCAGAGGTATGAACAGCAGGTTGGCCAGCAGAGCGCCGTAGAAGGTAGTCAGCAGGGCCGTTGCCATTCCGCCGCCGATCTTCGAAGGGTCGTCGAGCTGGCGCAGCATCTGCACCAGCCCGATCAGAGTGCCGATCATGCCAAAGGCGGGGGAGGCGTCTCCCATGAACGACAGGATGCTGCTGCCCACCCGGTTCCGTCGCTGCAGGGTGTTCAGCTCGATCAGCATGACCTCCCTGATCTGGTCGCTCTCGGTCCCGTCGATGAGCAACTGGAGTCCCTTGGCCAGGAAGTCGTCGTCCAGCGACCTCATCGTCTCCTCCAGTGCCAGAACGCCGTCCCTGCGGGCCGTCCGGGCGAAATCCGACATCTGCTCGATCACCTGCTCGGCGGGTGGGATGTTGACGGCGAACGTCCGCTTGACGACGCTGAAGATGCGGATCACCTCGGCCATGGGGAAGTGGACCAGCGTCGCGCAGGCCGTTCCGCCCACGGTGATCAGGACGGCCGGCACGTTGAGGAACGCGCCCGCTCCACCACCGATGAAGATAGCGACCGCGATCAGCACGAAGCCTGCGACCGCACCCAGCAGAGTCGCTATGTCCATGGTTCTCAGCCTCCTGTCTGCTGCTCTGTCTGAGTGATCCGCTTCAGCCGGCCCGTGATGTCCGCGCCGATCTTCGGGTCCGTGATGCTCTCCAGGAGCTTGGCGGCGCTCCTGTCCTGCATCAGGTATATGATCTTCACCACCGTCTCCTGCTCGCCGTCGCCGTACATCTGCGTCAGTATCTCGGCGGCTCGTTCGGAGG
Organism: Candidatus Brocadiaceae bacterium; assembly: GCA_050050635.1. Classification (GTDB taxonomy): domain Bacteria; phylum Planctomycetota; class Brocadiia; order SM23-32; family SM23-32; genus JASFTU01. Next base: position 5,635 of record JASFTU010000042.1, on the reverse strand, counting down.
CCATCTTTCCGTAGATGTCCGCCGTGCTCTTCAGGTTGTCCTCCTCGGCCTGCTCTATTGCGATCTGGAGGGCCGCAAGCTGCTCCTCCTTCCGGGCGAGTTCCTGCTGCAGCGCGCCCAGATCCTCCTCCTGGCCGCGCAGCACGGACAGCAGGTCATCGCGCTCCTTCTTCATCTGTCGTTCCCATGCATCCAGCTCCCTGGACCGGCGCTCGACCTGGCGCAGCAGGGAGTCATACTCCGACTTCTTCGCCGTCAGCTCCTGGGCCAGCTTCTGCAGACGCGCCTCCGGACCGAACCGCAGGAAAGGGACCTGGCGCCCCGGTCGCAGAATCCCGCCTTCCTCTCCTTCCGCAGGCGCCCCCACCCCTTCGGCCTCCTCCTTCACCGGAAACAGCGCGCCGAGCAGGGGGGCGTCGGCCAGTTGCGCGTGCGTGGGACTGAGGCCCCCGCGCGTGCGCACCACAACGGCAAGGCTGATCAGGAACACCACCAGCGCGGCCAATGCACAACCGACCACCAGGAGTAGTCTCTTCACGATCCTTCCTCGGCCTCGATGAATTTCCTGGCGGCGTGCAGATCCACGACCTTCTGCTCCGCCTTCTCACGCTCAACCATGAAAAGCTTCTTCATCCGATCCCTGTAGTTCTCCACGGCCTTGCGCGAGCGCATGATCTTCTCCAGCTCGCGGCGGACGCGCTCGCGCTCCCTCTGCAGTTCGTCCAGCCGCTCATCGCAGTTCTTCATCTGTCGTCGCACGTGCCTCAGGTAGTCGGCACACTGTGCGGCGTGCGCGAGATCCCCCTCCCGCCGCGCGCCACCCATCTGGTCCAGCACCTGTCGGCGCGTCATGTCCCATCGGCGCCGACTTTGCCTTTGAGCGAGAACGGCAGTGTCGAGCCGAGCGAGTTCGAGTTCCAGCGCCTTCTCCTGGTGCTGCTTGAAGTCCAGGATCTTCTGGTACCGGAAGTCAAATCCGTCCTGCGCCATGGATCACCTCTCCAGCGATTGCGGCTACCTCGGTAAGAACCCTAAAACTCCCAGCGGTCGGTGACCTCCTCTATCCTGGCGAGTGCGCGGAGCATCTCCTCGTGCTCCCCGATGCGCTGGCGGAGAGCAGCGTTCAGTTCGGGCATAAGCTCGATGGCCTTGTCGATCGAGGGGCTGGTGCCCTTCGTATAGGCGCCGATTTTGATCAGGTCTTCGGCCTCGCGGTAGGTGCTGAGGATGCTCTTCAGCTTGCGCACCACCTCCAGGTGCTCCTCGCTCACCACCAGCCGCATGACCCGGCTGACGCTACCGAGGACGTCGATGGCGGGGTAGTGACCACGCTCGGCCAGTTGCCGGGCCAGCGCAATGTGGCCGTCGAGCGTGGCGCGCACCGTATCGGCGACCGGTTCGGTGAAGTCATCTCGCTCCACCAGCACGGCATAGATGCCCGTGATGCTGCCCGTCTCGGAGTTGCCCAATCGCTCGGTCAGTGCCGGCACGAGCGAGAAGGTCGACGGGGGGTATCCCCTGGTGGTGGGCGGTTCCCCGGCAGCCAATCCGACCTCTCTTTGCGCGTTCGCAACGCGCGTGAGCGAGTCCATCATGAACAGAACGTCCATTCCGCAATCCCGGAGGTACTCCGCAATCGTCGTCGCCGTAAACGCCGCCTTTATTTTCAGCAGCGGCGGCGCCTCTGCAGTGGCGACCACCACGACCGACTTGCCGAGGCCCTCCGGCCCGAGCTTCTCCTTGATGAACTCGCCTACCTCGCGCCCGCGCTCGCCGACCAGCGCGATCACGTTCGCGTCCGCCTCGCTGTGGCGGGCGACCTCGCCCAGCAGCGTGCTCTTGCCCACGCCGGAGCCGGAGAAGATGCCCACCCGCTGCCCCTTACCCAGCGTGAGGGGAACATCGATGGCACGGATGCCGGTCTGGAACGGCTCCCGTATCTCGGGCCTCTTCAGGGGGTGAGGGGCCGCCTTGTCGATGGGCGCCCCGTCCGGACAGGCCAGGGGGCCTTTCTGGTCGATGGGTCTGCCGAGGCCATCCAGCACCCGCCCGAGCAGATCCCGACCCAGTCCCACCTCCAGGTCCCGGTAGGAGAAGACCACTTTGTCCCCCGGCTGCACCCCGTTGAGTTTCTCCAGAGGCATCAACACGGTCACCTTCTCCCGGAAACCTATGACCTCGGCTTTGACGCAGCGCTCGTTGGCTCCCGACCCGGGATAAATCTCGCAGAGCTGTCCCACGCCTACCGCCGGTCCTCGGGCCTCGATGATCGCTCCGGTTACCCGGGTGATCTCGCCTTCGTAGTCCATGCAGTCCAGTTGGGCGATCTTGTCGGTGTATTGCTTGAGGTCAAATCCCATTGGCGGCTCCGTTCCTGCGCAGCAGGCTCTCTTCGATCTTCGCCAGTCTTCCCGGTATCTCGGAGAAGATCTTGCCCGATTCCGTCTCGATGCAGCAGGAGGCCAGCGGGATGGATTCATCGGGCACCGTGGTGATGCGGGTGCGCCCGTAAGCCTGGCCGAGGTGCTCGATGGCCGTCTTCGTCATCTCCAGGTCGCGTGGGTTCACCCTCACGACGACCGCGCCCTTCTCCCGAACGGCGCGCAGAGCCGAGCGCACGACCTCGGCCATCTTATAGCGCCCGTGCTCAATCTCGTGCTGGAGCACCTTCTCGGTAATGCTGAGGCTGAAGGAGACGATCTCCTCCTCGTTGGCCTCCAGCATTTCGGCCTTCTCCTCCCGGACGCTGCTGATCAACCCGGCCAGTTCTTCCAGCCTCTCCTCGACGGCCTCTGCTTTCTGGTCCAGCTCCGTCTCCCGCTGATCCAGAGCGGCCTGTCGGCGGTCCAGTTCCCTGGCCCGCTGCTCCAACCGACGCTGCTGCTCGGTCAGTTGCAGTTGCTCGACCGTCTTGATCCGTGCCTCCGCCCTGCTCTGCGAGCCGGTACGGATGTCCCGCAGGGGGCGGTTGAAGCGCAGCGGCGGGCGGTCATTCGACATACTGCTCATCCCCTATCTCCACGACCAGCTGTCCCTCGCGGTACATGCGCCGGGCCAGCCCCATGATTTCCTCGCGGGCCTCTTCCACCTGAGACAGCGGAACCCGGCCGGTCATCTCCCTTTCCTCCTCGACCCTCTCGCGGAGCCGTTGGGACATGTTGGAGAAGAAATGCTCGCGCATCTGCTGGGAAGCGCCCTTGAGGGCCATCGCGATCTGCCCGACCTCCACGTTCCGCAGCATCTCCTGCATGGATCGGTTGCTGACCTTCAACAGGTCGTCGAAGCCAAACATGAGCCGCTCCACCGTGTCGGCCAGCTCGGGATCCCGCTGGTGCATCTGGGAAAGGATCCGCTCCTGGGACTCCTTGTCGAGCGTGCCGAGCATGCTGGCCAGCTCCTGGGCCCGTCTCTCCTCGGAGGCCATCTCGGCGCCGGGTCCCAGCTCCTCCACCTTTTCCTGGAACGCCACAAGCACCTGGTCGGCGACCTCGGAGGGAACGTTTTCGTTGGATATGATCCGCTCGACGATCGCTTCCCTCAGCTCTTCGTCCAGCATGTTGAGGATGCGCCCGGCCTTCTCGCCTGTCAGGTTCGAGAGGAGCACCGCCGCGCAGCGCGGGCTCTCCTTGGCGAGCACACTGGCGAACTGCTCGTCCGGGAGTTCCTCCAGGAACTCCCTGGGCGACTTCTCTTCCTCCGGCTCTTCCTCTTCCTCTTCCGGGGCATAGAACCGCTCCAGGTTCTCCTCGCCCTTGGCCCTGGCCAGCACGCGTCGGAATCTCTCCTGGGGGTCGCCCACATAGAAGGAGCCGCGTCGCTGCTTCACGAAGAATCCCCGCAGGGCCTGCCGCTTCTGCTCCTCATCGAGCTGACCGGCCTCGAGCTGCTCGGCAGCTTCGCGGAGCTTCGCCAGGGCGCCTTCACTCATGTGTCGCAGCAGCTCGGCGGCTTTCTCGTCGTCGAGCGACATCACCAGCAGGGCCGCCTGCTGCGCTCCTGACAGCTCCTTCGCCACCGTTCAGCTCACTCCTCTCCCTCAACCCAACCTTCTATCATCCGGCCGGCCATCTCCGGGTTCTCGGCCACGAACCGGGCGACTTCGCGCCGGATGATCTCGTCCTCGTTGACCTGCATCGGCGGGCCCGCCCCCGCCTCGCCCTCCACCACTTCGGGGATGACCACCCGGCGCGGGGCCGCCGATTCGATGCTCTTCAGGGCCCGGCGGCCCAGGATCAGCAGAACGATGCCCAGCACGCCCACGGCGAAGTACTCCCCGGCGCGCACAACCCACTGCGGCAGGCCGCGGCGCACGTCGGCCAGCTCGGCGGTGACCGGATGGAAATCGGCTTCCACAACCTTGAGGGTGTCGCCGCGCGTCTCGTCGAAGCCGACTGCCTCTTTGATGACGCGGCTCACGTCCTCGAGGGCGGGCATGGCCGTCTGCTGCCCGCCGCCGGCGGCCGCCCCTTCGCCCTCGCCGCCGTCGGTGCCTTCCTCTGGGGTCAGGTCCACGAAGGCCGCCACGGTCAGCCTCTTGACGGTGGCTCCCTTGTTGACCTTCTCTCGCACGGATTCACTGACGACGTACTGCGTGTCGATGTTCTCCGTCTCACTGGTGCTGGAGGTCCCGCCGCCCGCAGCGGCTGCCTGCTCCTCGCCCGGCACGTTGGCCGCCGAGCCCACCGGCCCGCCGACGGCCCTGCCGCCTCCGGTGGACTTGCTGCTCTCGATGCGCTCACTGACCACGGCCCGGTTCTCCGGGTCATACTGCCGGGTCGTTTCCCGGCTGTCCTCGAAGTCCATCTCCGCCCCCACGCGCACCTCGCAGCGTCCGCTCCCCAGCACCCGGGCCAGCATGGACTCGGCCTTCTCGGAGAGGTACTGCTCGATCTTCAGCCGGTAGGTAAGCTGCTCGTCGGCGGCCACCTCCGGCCCTCCCTCTTCTCCGCCGCTGAGGACGTTGCCCCGCCCGTCGGTGATGGTCACGTCCTCGGCCGACAGGCCCTCCACCGCCGAAGCGACCAGGTTGGCGATAGCCGCGGCGTGGCGCTGGTCCAGCGCCCGGTCTCCCCGGGTGACCACGAGCACCGACCCGCTGGCCTGCTTGCGGTCCCGCGCGAAGAGCTCCCGCTCGGGCATCACCAGATGCACCCGTGCGTACACGACGGAGTCCAGCGAGGTGATGGTGGTGGCGAGTTCGTTCTGGAGGGCGTTGATGTAGTTGACCCGTTCGGCGAACGGCGTCATCCCGATCTTGGGTTCACGGAACGCCTCGAAACCCATCTTGCCCGCGCTGGGGACGCCCTTCTCCGCGGCGACCATCCGTGCCTCATCCATCTTGCCGGCCGAGACCATCACGGCGGTGCCCCCGGAGGCGACGCGTGTCGAGATGCCGGCGTCCTTCAGGCCGGCGGTCAGGTCGGCGCACTCCTCGGTGGTGAGGCCGGTGCACAGTATGGCGAAGTCCGGCTCCCGGACCCAGTGAGCGACTCCGAACAGCGCGGCGCCGCACAGAACGACCAGCAGGGCGAGGATGAAGCGATGGCCGGCGGAGAGCTTCCCCCAGGCGATGCTTATCTGCCTTCCCAGTGCCTGGAACAGTGCCATTCCTTACACCTGCATCCGCATGATCTCT
>JASFTU010000041.1:0-9557 GCA_050050635.1 Candidatus Brocadiaceae bacterium | reverse complement strand
GCTCACGCTCCAGGCCGAACGCCTTGCCGGGCTGCTGGCCCGCAGCTACAGGCCGATCGTGGGGCGCGTTGCCCGGCAGCATGCCACCAGCCCCGCCCGGGCTGAGGCACTGCAGCGAGAGGGCGAGTCCTGTCTGGCCGAGGCCATTCGGGCTTTCGACTACCGGGGCCGGGGGTCCTTCAACGGCTACCTGACGCTGGAGCTTCAGAAGCGGTTTGCGCGGGCCACGGCGGGGGATAGCGGCGCCGGGTGACGCGCCTCCGCGCCCGCCTACTTGCGGGCCCGCATACGTTGCCCTATGATACTCGGCGTCCTCCGTATCATGGCTCTCTGGTAGCTTCCACAAGGCGGAGTCCATTGATTCAGTTAGCCCGGTTCCGGCCGCTCCGCTACAATCCGGAAGCCATCTCCTTCATATCGCGCGTCGTGGCCCCTCCGTACGACCTCATCGATGAACGGGAGGCCGAAGAGCTCCGGCAGCGCGACCCCCACAACGTGATCCACCTGATCCTCGGGAAGGCAGGACCGGAGGGCCGGAGCGATGCGGAGTACGAGAGTGCAGCCGAGACGTTGCGACGGTGGTGTGGGGAGGGTGTGCTGTTCCTGGAGTCCGTTCCCGCCGTCTATGTGTGTGAGCAGTCCTTCGAGCTGCGCGGCCAGCAGTACACCCGTCGCGGCTTGCTGACGGCTCTGCTGCTGGAGGAGCCCGCTTCGGGCAACATGCTTCCGCATGAACAGACGACGGCCGGGGCCAAGGCCGACCGTCTCCGGCTCATGGAGGCCTGCCGGGCACAGTTAAGTCCCGTGTTTGGAGTCTTCTCGGACTCCGGCGCCCGGGTCGACGCCCTTCTGGGCCGCATGTGCGGCGGGGAGCTGATCTACGAATTCCAGACCGCCGACGAGATCGCCTGCCGCATCTGGCGCGTGACGGACTCACAGCAGATATCGGACCTCGCGGTCCTCCTCGCGAATGAGAACCTGCTGATAGCCGATGGCCACCACCGCTACGAGACGGCTCTCGCCTACCGGCAGAAACACCGCAGCGCGGACGGGCCGCGCGGGGCGGCGCCAGAGGACTTCCTCCTGGTCTTCGGCGTTTCGACCCGCAACAGCGGCCTGGCAGTGCTGCCGACCCACCGGCTCGCCAGGGCCGGGGCAGCATTCGACGCCGATGACTTGCTCCGGCGGCTCCAGAAGCATTTCAACGTGCGTAAACTGCATGTGGAGTGTCCGGGGGACCTCCAGGAGGTGGTGGCCGAGTGGGAGACCACGGAGGAGACAATCGGGTGCTATCTGGCCGGCGGTCGCCTCGTGCTGCTGCAGACATCGGACAATCGCCTGCCGGATGCTGCTCTGCCCCCGCCCGACGAGGAGGGCAGAAGACTTCCGGTGGCCATTCTGCACTACGGTGTGCTGGCGCCCCTGTTCGACCTGGCGGCGGACATGCGGACGGACTCGGCCCGGCTGCGGTACGAGCCGGACGTTGACCAGATGTACTGGGGCGTGGAGAGTGGCCGGTTTGACGTGGGTTTCCTGCTTCCACCGCTCGACCCGCCCACCCTCGAGAAGTACGCGCGTTCGGGGTACACGATGCCCCCCAAGACCACGTACTTCTACCCCAAGGTTTCCTCCGGCCTGCTGTTTTACCCCCTCGGGGAGCGCGCCAGCGCGCCATGCCTGGTCTCTCCGTAGCGCCGAGAAGGTCGCCGCCGGCACGGGCCGGAGGGTCGCTGGAAGCAGGCACTTTGTGCCCCGTCCGACATGACCCCGGGAAACCGACGAAACGGCTTCCAGAAGCCCCACGAAGCGTTTTCTGGGCGTGCCGTGCTGTTGCGAACGGGCGTCCGGATACGGTATAATGGAACAGTAAAGAGGGAAGGCTCCGGAGGCCCCTTTCGGCGTACTGCGAATGCCGCCGAAGCCGGGCGAAACCCTGCGCAAAAGCCGTTGATATCCTGTCGAAGAACCGCCGTTCATTCGAACGCAGATCGTCGAAAGGAAGCAGCTTTGACAGACAGCTCCAGCCCTTCCGCAGTCTGCTCATACCAGCGCCGGTGGGTCATCAACCTTTCGACAGGTTGTCGACACGCGCATGCTGAGCATAACAGCCTTCCAGAAAACGCCTTGCAGCGTCCGCGGGGCCGCCTTTCGACGTTTTCGCCATCAGTACGTTGTCGTACGGGTGTTAGTGTAGATCAACTAACCGAGTACCCCTAACAACAGGGATCGGCCAGGAGAAGCCCATGAAGATAGTCGCGAGTAGAGAGTCCCTGTATCGTGGCTTCCAACGGTTGAGCGGCGTTGTGGGATCCGGCACGCAGCAGCCCTTGTACCGCCACGTCAAGGTCCAGGCCACAGGAGGCGTACTGGACCTATCCGCAACGGACCTGGAGGTTGGACTCACCCTGAGGGTGCCGGACGTGGAAGTCGAAGAGGAAGGAGCTGCGTTGCTGCCGCATGATCGTGTCTCCCCCTTGCTCGGTGCTACCCGCGACGAGAAAGTGACTCTCGTCGAGGAGGACGGGGCAGTTACGATGGAGACGGAAGACAGTGATTTCCGCATCCTCAGTGAGGACCCGTCCGAGTTTGCCGCCCTGCCGGAACTGCCAGAGGACGGGGTGGTGGAGATCGACCCGGACGTGTTGAGGTACATGGTGCGTCGCGCAGTGTTCGCCTGTGCAGATGAGAAGGGGCGGTACGCCCTCCATGGCGTTCTATGCGTGATCGGGAAGGAAGAGACCATTGAGTTCGTCGCAGCCGACGGGGCGCGTCTGGCCCACGTGCGGAAGAAGATCGGCAATGCCGAGGGGGTGGAGGCTGAGTTCATCGTGATGAGAGAGGGTCTGGAACAACTCGGCCACCTTGCGGACTACGGCACTGGGCCTGTGCGCTTCGCAACGATCGAGGGACGCCTCATCGGCGAGAACGATGCAGGGCGCATGGTTTGCCAGTTGGTAGAAGGGCAGTTTCCCAATTACCGCGAGGTGATACCGACCGAGAGCAAGATCAGCGTCCAGCTGGACACTGACAGGCTGCTCAATGCGGTGCGGCGTGCCAGCTACCTGACGACCGAGGAGACCCGGGTCGTTGAGTTTCGGTTCTCCTCGGATGGCCTGGCCATCACCGCGGAGTCTCCGGACGTCGGGCGGGCCGAAGTGCGCATGCCGCTGGAGTACGACGGCGAGGAGGCAGGCATCGCCTTCAATCCCGAGTACCTCCAGGACATGCTGTCTATTGTGGAGCGCGAAACCGTGAAGATGAGGTTCACCGACCGGCGTTCGCCCTGTGTCATAAAGAGCGGATTGGATTACACGTACGTCGTCAGCCCCGTGATCCGCGAAGAGGCCCAGGTATGAGAGCGGGACCGCAGCGCCGAGCCGGGGCGCGGGAGCGGAAACTGGGCGAGATCGCCCGGCGCGTACTGCAGCGCAAGCGGTTCTACGAGAAGGGGAAGTACGCGCCTCTGGCGCAGGCTTGGGCGGCCCTGGTGGGCGAGGCCATAGCAGAACGCACCCGGGTCCGATCCTACAGCGGCGGGGAGTTGACAATCCAGGTGGATTCGTCGGCTCTGCTGCACGAGCTGAACAACTTCATGAAGTCTGAGCTGCTGGACGCCCTGCAGAGCACGGACGCGGGGCGGGACGTTGCCTCCCTGCGATTCCGTCTGCGGCAGGGCTCTGCACAGGAGAGCGGCGAGTACACATGAGCGAAGCGCTACATCAGGGCGATAGCTATGACGCCGAGTCCATCCGCGTACTCGGCGGCATCGAGCACGTTCGCCTCCGCCCTGCCATGTACATCGGCGACACCGGGGAGCGGGGTCTCCACCAGTTGGCGGAGGAGGTGGTGGCGAACGCCGTGGACGAGGCGATGGCCGGCCGATGCGACAAGATTCACGTGCGCCTGCACGCGGACAACAGCATCTCGGTGACGGACAACGGCAGCGGCATCCCCGTGGACGTCCATCCGGAGGTCGGGAAGCCGGCGCTCGAGGTGGTCATGACGACGCTCAACGCGGGCGGCAAGTTCGACCACAAGAGCTACAAGGTCTCGGCGGGCCTCCACGGCGTCGGCGTCTCCTGCGTGAATGCACTGAGTGAGTGGCTGGAAGCAGAGGTCTCCTGGCGTGACGGGCACGTGTATTACCAGCGGTACGAGCGGGGCGAGCCCCAGACGCCCGTCGAGAACCGCGGCAAGACCAACCGCCGCGGCACCCGCATCCGCTTCAAGCCCGACCCGGAGGTCTTCGAGACTACGGGCTTCCGCTGGGACATCATCGGGCGGCGCCTCCGCGAGCTTGCCTTTCTGAACAGCGGTCTGGAGATCACGGTTTCCAGCGACCTGGACGGGCGGGAAGAGGTCTTCTACTACGAGGGCGGCATCCGGGAATTCGTCGAATACCTGAACCAGGGCAAAGAGCCGCTCCACGACGACGTTATCTACGTGAAACACGAGCTGGACGGCACCCTGTGCGAGATCGCGTTCCAGTACAACTCCGGCTACAACGAGACAGTCTTCTCCTTTGCCAACAACATCAACACCGTGGAGGGCGGCACGCACCTCACCGGGCTGCGCAGTGCCCTCACCCGGACGTTCAACGCCTACGCCCGGGACCACGACCTGCTGAAGGACGCCACCCCGAGCGGGCAGGATTACCGCGAGGGCCTGACGGCGGTCATCAGCGTGATGCTGCCGGAGCCGCAGTTCGAAGGGCAGACGAAGACGAAGCTCGGCAACCGAGAGATCGGTGGCCTGGTGGAGCAGATACTCAACGGGAAGCTCGCCGTCTACTGTGAGGAGAACCCGGACACCGCGAAGGCCGTGGTGGCAAAGAGCGTTGACGCCGCGCGTGCCCGGGAGGCGGCGCGGAAGGCGCGCGAGCTGACCCGGCGTAAAGGGGCCCTGACGAGCACGAGTCTGCCCGGGAAGCTCCGAGACTGCTCCAGCCGGGACGCCGACAGCACGGAGCTTTTCATCGTCGAGGGCCAGAGCGCCGGCGGCACCGCCAGCATGGGACGCGACCGACGCTTCCAGGCCATCCTGCCGCTGAGGGGAGTGATACTCAACGTCGAGAAGGCCCGCATCGACAAGATGCTGAGCAACGATCAGATCCGCTCCCTGATCACCGCACTCGGCACGGGCATCGGCCAGGAGGAGTTTGACGCGGACAGGCTGCGGTACGGCAAGATCGTCATCATGACCGATGCGGACATCGACGGCGCACACATCCGGACGCTCCTGCTGACGTTCTTCTTCCGCCAGATGCCGGAGCTGATCGAGCGCGGCCACATCTATATCGCTCAACCTCCCCTCTACCGGGTGAAGCGCAAGGGCAAGGAGCACTACATACACGATGACCGTGCCCTCCAGAGGGCCCTCCTCCAGCTTGGTACGGAGGACGCCGTGCTGCACTACTGCCTGGACGGCCGGCGCCGGGGCAAGCTCGGCTCGGACGAGTTCGCCGAGCTGCTGCGCCAGCTGGCCGAGCTGGAGGCGCTCATGGACCACGTCCGCGCACAGGGAATGGTGTTCGAAGACTACCTGGCGGCCCGGAGGGAGGACGGCGACGTGCAGTTCCCCCTCTACAGGGCCGTCCACATCGACGGCGATTACGAGGAGCACGAGCACCTCTTCTACACCGAGGCGGAGTACGACGCGTTCATCCAGGAACTGCGCTCTCGCCTGGCGTCCTCCGGGGAAGACCTCCAGATGGTGGAGGTGGACGACATAGGAGCGCCCGAGCCGGAGGACCTGCGGAACAGCGTCCGCCCCGAGAGGTTCGAGGACGCCCGGCGCCTCGGGCGGCTCGTCCGTGCCATCGAGGCACACGGCATACCCATCGACTGCCTGTACCCCCGGACGGACGCCGACGAAGCGGAGCCTTTCGTCATCAGGTCCAACGGGACCGAGAAGGCGTTCTCCTCCCTGCTGGAGCTGTTGCCCGCCGTCGGCGAACTCGGCCGCCAGGGGCTGGACATCCAGCGCTACAAGGGGCTGGGTGAGATGGACGCCGGCGAGCTGGCAGAGACCACCCTGGCCCCGGAGACACGGCGGATCGTTCGTGTCACGATCGGCGACGGCGTGAAGGCCGACCAGTACTTCAGCATCCTCGCGGGAAGGGACGTCCAGAGCCGCCGCGAGTTCATAGAGCGGCACGCCCTGGAAGTGAGAGATCTCGACGTCTGAACGGCGCGGCGGTTGCCGCTGCATGGGGAGACCCGATGTCAGAGTTCGACACCGAGGTCGAGTGCCCCCGATGCGGCGCTGTCTTCGCGGTCGCCCGCATCCGTGTTGGCCGGGAGGAAACCTGTCCCGTCTGTCGCTCCGCCGTCAGGGTAACCGGAGCGCCGGCCGAGGCGCAGCCGGAGCCCGAGGCCGAGGTGGCGAGCCCGGAACCGGCGCCCCGACCGAGGCCCCGTGCCTGGCCGGGCGAGGTGGCAGAGGGCGAAAGGCTGATCGTCTGTTGTGCGTCCGAGGGCGGGGCGGACGTGGTGCCGGCCGCTGCGGCTGTGGCGGGGGTGCTGGACCTGGAGGAGCGAGAGGCCCGTCGCCGTGTGCGCCGCGGGATGGGCATTCTGGCCGGCGGCGTCGGGCCGACGGCGGCGCAGAGCCTGCTGGGCGCCCTGCGGGACAGGGGTGTCGAAGCGTTCGCAATACCGGCCGCCGCCGCCGCCACCGAGGTGGGTCCTCCGCTGCCCCTGTGCCGCGTCTACGGTGCGGACGAGGACAGCCTTCACGTTCAGGTGGACCAGGCGGGGACGGTGCGGCTGGTGGATTGGGGAGCGGTGGTGGCGGGCATATGCGTGCGCGCCAACTACGCCGCGCGGGAGGTGACTGAATACCGGGAGCGAGCCGGTCTGGGACGGCTGCTTACCTACGGCCGCATGGGGACGTTCCGAGGCATCTCGCGGGGTCGGTGGCGCACGAAGCGTGAGGACCCCGAGCCGCGGATCAGCCTTGCGCTGCGACGGCCGCAAGGCGGGATGTGCCGGCTGGTCTTCGGGCAGCGGCAGGTACGGTACGGCTACCTGGGCGGGCGGCTGCAGGCGTCGGTGGACGAGAACCTGGTGGAGTTCCTCTCGGACCTGGTCCGATGGGCTTCGCGGGCGTTTTTGCCTGAAAGCCTCCGGGAGGCATCCCGGGGTAGGCTTTACGCTCTGCCGCGCATCTCGGGCAGGACGGAGCACGAGAACTACCTGCGCTGGGCCGTGTGTTGCGCCGTCGCGCGCAACGCAGACACTGACGACTAACTGTGGAGAAGGCGGCTACTGATGGCAGAGGGAACCGGCAGCGTTGAGGAGCTGCTGATCGAGGACGAAATGAAGGACGCGTACCTGACGTTCGCCATGAGTGTGATCGTCAGCCGCGCCCTGCCGGACGCGCGGGACGGGCTGAAACCCGTCCAGCGGCGCATTCTGGTCGGGATGCATGAACTGAACCTGGGGCCACGCTCGAAGACGCGAAAATGCGGGAAAATCGTGGGGGACGTCCACGGCAACTACCACCCTCACGGCGAGGTGGCCATCTATGACACGCTGGTGCGCATGGCACAGCCCTTCACGATGCGTTACCCGCTGGTGGACAGCCAGGGGAACTTCGGTTCTCTGGACGGCGATCCGCCGGCGGCCCAGCGCTACACGGAGGCCCGCCTCAGCTCCCCCGGCATGGAGCTGCTGCGTGACCTGGAACAGGACACCGTGGACTTCCGGGAGAACTACGATGGGACCCGGGAGGAACCGGAGGTCCTTCCCGGGCGCCTGCCGAACCTGCTCGCCAACGGGGCCACCGGCATTGCGGTTGGTATGTCAACCAGCATACCGCCCCACAACCTGCGTGAAGTGTGCGACGGGGCCATGGCCGTGCTGGACGACCCGGACATCACCGTCCGCGGGCTGATGGACATCATCCCCGGACCGGACTTCCCCACCGGCGGCCTGCTGTGCGGACAACAGGGCGTCTACGAGGGCTACGAAACCGGCCGCGGCACCACCACCTTGCGGGCAAGGACCCGGTTCGAGGAGGGCCGGCACGGGTGCCGCATCGTCGTCACCGAGGTCCCCTATAAGGCCAACCGGGACAGCCTGGTCGAGAAGATCGCGGACGCCGTCCAGGCCGAGCGTGTCCAGGACGTGCAGGACATCCGGAACGAAAGCGACAAGAGCGGCACGCGGATCGTCATCGAGTTGAGCCGGGACGCCGATGAGCGTGTCGTGCTGAACCAGTTGTTCCAGCATACCCCCCTGCAGAGTACCGTCAGCATCATCCTGATCGCCATCGTGGACGGCCGACCGGAAACCCTCAGCCTCAAGCGCATGCTGGAACTCTACCTGGACCACCGCGTGGAGGTCATCCGGCGACGCACCGACTACCTGCTGCGCCGCGCCGAGGACCGGGCCCACGTGGTGGAGGGCCTGAAGGTCGCCCTTATCAACATCGATGAGGTCATCGAGATCATCCGCGGAAGCGAGGAGGTGGAGGAGGCCCGCCAGCGGCTCACCGAGACGTTTGACCTGACCGAGCGACAGGTGGACGCCATAATCGGCATGCGGCTGCGCAGCCTGGTGGGCCTGGAGCAACTGAAGATAGAGCAGGAGCACGAGGAACTGGTGGCGAAGATCGCGGAATACCGCGACATACTGGGCGACCGAAGCCGCGTGCTGGCCGTCGTGCGAGAGGATCTGGCCGAGATACGGGAGCGCTACGGCGACGAGAGGCGCACGACCATCTCGGGCGAGGTCGAGATACTGGAGCGGGAGGATCTGATACCGGAGGAGAGGGTCGTCGTGACCGTCAGCCATCGCGGCTACGTCAAGCGACTCACGCCCGACACCTTCCGGGCCCAGGGCCGCGGCGGCAAGGGGGTGATCGGGGCCGACCTGCGCGAGGAGGACTTCATCACGGACATCTTCGCGGCCTCCACCCACGACTACATCATGTTCTTTACGAGCCTCGGCCTGGTGTACTGGCTCAAAGTCTACATGATCCCGGAGATGCAGCGGACGGCCAGAGGGCGCGCGCTGGTGAACATACTCGATCTCCAGGACGATGAGATCATCACCGGCATGGTGCCGGTCAGCGAGTTCGAACAGGAGGGCTACCTGCTCATGGCAACTGAGCAGGGGACCGTGAAGAAGACTCGTCTGGACGCGTTTGGCAAGCGGGGCAGCGGGGGCATCATCGCCCTCGACCTGGCCGAGGACGACCGCCTCATCGGCGTGCGCAAGACCACGGGCGACCTGCAGGTGCTTCTCGGCACCCGCGAGGGGCGGGCCATACGGTTCCACGAGCAGGACGTTCGCCCGATGGGGCGGACGGCCGCCGGCGTCCGGGGAATCCGCCTCCGGGGCGATGACAGGGTGGTGGACATGGCGATCGTCCGCAGGGACCACCAGCTGCTGACGGTCTGCGAGAACGGATACGGCAAACGGACGGAGTTCTGCGAGTATGGCTCCCAGAGAAGGGGCGGGGTGGGACTGATCAACATCAAAGCTACTCCCCGCAACGGACCGGTCATCACGGTGCGAGAGGTGAATGGAGACCAGGAACTGATACTCGTC
>JASFTU010000040.1:0-9564 GCA_050050635.1 Candidatus Brocadiaceae bacterium | reverse complement strand
CCGCCGCCGATGACCAGCACGTCCCGCGGATGGGGATGTTGCGTCAGGAACAGGGCGGCGCGGGCGCGCGTCGCCGCGGGCTCGGGGAACTGCGCCGTGTGGAACCCGTCCTGCACCAGCACGTAGGTGCCCTGGCGTTCCCCCAGCTCGATGTGCTGGTACCGACTGTCACGCGCCGCCACAAGGTGGAAGCGACTGAACGTGCGCCATCGCTCGCCCATGCTCCACTCGGAGAGCCGCTGCCCACCGATCACGGACAGCAGGCTCACGGCGATTCCCAGCGCCAGAAGCACCCCGGAGGCCACCCGCAGCCGGCTCCCAGGCCGCCCCCCGATGCGCAGCCAGGCGACCACCGCCAGCAGCGGAGCCAGGGCGAAGAACGCGCCGCTCCGCCCCGCCGCGGTACTGACCAGCAGCAGAGCCAGCAGGGCCACGGACCCCGCAACGAAGCGCCCGACGGAAGCCCCCGCCACGTACCATGCCGCACAGAGAAGGAGCACGGCCGCCGCTGCAAGAGCGATACTGGCGGGATCGAGGCGGCTCAACAGGTAGAAGCTCAGGAGGGCCCCCGTACAGGCACTGCCCACAGCCTCCGCCACGTAGATGCGACTTATCCCCTTTCCCTGGCCCGGAACGCGCCTCTCTTCGGCGTTGGCCACCACCGGGAAGAAGAACCCGACCCAGAAGGCCATGGGCGCCGCTGCGAGGGCCGCCCCCGCCAACATGGCGCCCATAGAGAGGAACTCCCCCGTGTCGGCCCCGACCAGCGGCCGGACGAGCCTGGCCAGGAGGAACTCGGCCAGCAGTCCGGCGGCCATCCCACCGAGACCCCAGCAGATTGGTGCCGCTGAGCCGTCCCAACGGCGGAGCACTCCGGCGGCCACGAGCGCGCCCACCGGTATGAACAGAAGCCAGCAGGACAGGACCGCCGCCAACGCGAGTTCGGTCCCGTAGAAGCTGACCATCAGCTCCCGAACCAGAATCGTCTGCCCCACCAGTGCGGCGCCGCCGACGACGCACATGAGGGGGGCGGCTGAAGCACGCGGGACGGCTTTCATCGCCGCCTTCCCTCCGGGAGGGAAACCGGGCGAAAAAAGGGGGCCGCCCGCTTGCGGGCGACCCCTCTGTTGCTCTCTCACGGGCCCTGTCAGTGCCTGCCTTTAGCGGCCCTGCTGCCTCTGGAGTACGAAGTTCCTCACTTCATCGAGCGTCGGGGGCTCGGTCTGCCAGTCCACGAGCCGCTTGTCGAAACTGAAGCTGCGGACAGACGTCAGCTCAATACGATCATTGGCGTAGGAGTACTCGTAGACCACCAGCGTCTGGTCCGGTACGTCCACCAGGACTATGGGAGCGTAGCCGCTCCTCTCCTGGCCGACCACGCATATGACACCGCCCGCGGAGCCCTCGCTCTGCGCACCGGCTCCCCGTGAGAACCCCGCACCGGCCAGCAGGCTGCCCGCCACTACGGCAACCAGGACGATAAGGGCCGTCTTCCAGTCATGCTGCATCATGCCTCTATCCCTCGGCAAGGTCAGGGGCGTACCCGCTGTTCTTCCTCGGACAGCACGATGATCTGCGGGCTGGCCATGAAGAACCGGGTGCTCCGGTCCAGTTTCTCGCCCTCGGCCGAGAAGAGCCGCTTCAGAAGCGGGATCTTGTCCAGGATCGGGACGCCGCCCTCGTGCTGCTCGCGGACCGCCTCCGCCAGGCCGCCGACGACGATCACACCACGGTCGGGGACGCCGACTGTGGTGGCGAGTTCCTCGGTGTCCACTATCGGCAGGGTGATGAAGTTGGTCACGGCCGCACCGGCCGCCCCACCTTCGCCGCCGGGCTGCCCGACGAATGTGGCGAAGTCAATGCGCTGGCTCAGGTCCACCAGACTGATCGAGGGCGCCAGCTCCAGGAACACGTACCGCAGGTCGTCGCTGACCACAGGACGGACAGTCAGCGAGATGGCCGCAGTCGCGGTCTCCACCTCCGGCACAAGGACGTTGTCTTCCACGTCATAGGTGGAGACGTAGTCGCTCTCGGTGCTGTTGACGATGTAGCCCTGCTGGCCGTTCGTCAGCATGATCTGGGGCGCACTGAGCGTCCTGGCGGCGTTCCTCTCATGCGCCAGTCGGAAGAACCCGCTCAGGTTGAACGAATCGCTGCCCCAGCCGAAGTCCAGGTTGACGCCGGTTCCCTGGTCGCCGAAGAAAGGTATCCCGGTGCCCATGAACGGCGCACCCGGCGGCAGGAGGGCCGTGTCCTTCTCCCAGGTGATCACGCCCGTATCCTCGTCAATCTCGTACTCGGGACCACTCCACGGGTGGGTGACCCACAGCCTGGGATAGGAGATCACCTCCACGAACTCGCCCTCGGTCGGGTCATCCGGCTCCGGGACGAAGATCGCGTCGAAGACGGGAGGCGTCACGTACGGGGCGATGCCGCCGTATCCAGGGCTGCCCATGCCGAAGCCCTGCAGCTGGTGAAAGGGGCCGCTGAAGGCCTCGCCGTCCAGGATCAGGTCATCCCAGCGGAACCCGACCTCGCGCAGGAAATCAGTGCTGATCCTGAGAATGCGCAGGTCCACGTGGACCTGGACCTTCAGCGTGGCCCGCAGGTCCTTCAGAAGTTGCTCGATGCAGTCGTGCACTTCGGCCGTCTCGTAGATCACGATCGTGCCGGGAGCGTGCTGGAGGTAACCCCACCCGGGCCGCCGGACCGTCGGTGCCGCGGCCGGCCCCGCACCTTCGAAGCCGACCTGCTCGGCCCCGAAGCCGAACCCGCCGGCAGCACCGCCGGGAGGGCCCATTGGTCCGAAGCCACCGGCAGCTCCAGGGGCTTGCGCGCCCGGAGCCCCCGGGGCTCCTTCGGCAGCGGGAACGCCCTGGCTGAAGTCGGCCCACGGCTCTTCGCCACAGAGCTGGTTCAGCAGGCCCACGAGGTACTGTGTGCGCATGCCCAAGGCCTCCTCCGCCCCGGCTCCGGGCGCGCCGGGAGCAGCCCCAGCGGCCGCCGGGCCGAACTGCGGAGCTACGTCCTCGGAGACGGCGGCGAACTGCGGCCCGAAACCGCCTCCGCCTCCGCCGCCCCCTGCACCGGCCCCACCGCCTCCGCCGCCAGCGCCGCCCGCAGCCGCCGCGCCCGCTTCTCCGGTGTCCTGCAGGCTCAGCAGAAGGTCCCGAATCGGGTACACGCGCGCCTCAAGCTCACGCAGGCTCTCCGGGGCGCCGATCTTGATCATGCCGCCGTCCACCTTCCAGTCCATCCCCGTCAGCTCCGTGATCTGATCAAGCGCGTTCTCCAGGGTGGTCTTGTGAATGAACGAGACCGGCGCCTGGTCCGGGGGCAGATCCTGGCGGAACAGCAGGAACGGCACGGGCGTCACTTCCTCGAAGTACTCAACGACGAGCGGAAGCGGCGTCTCTTCGAAGGTGAACTCGTAGACCTCGTCCAGTTCCGCGTAAACCTTCTGGTCCATCTCCGGCATCTCGCGGATCGCGCGAACGGAGGGATACAGGGGTGAGACGCGCTCCTCGACGACCTCATTCCAGAACCTTTTGTCCGGATAGTCGAGGTAGTGCTCGGGCACCACCTCTCGCTCGGCTTCCCACACCTCCCACTGCAGGTCTCCGCGACGCCGTGCGGCGTTGCTCTTGTCGATCAGGTAGTCGTTGCGCTCCTCGGCAATGCGCTGGCGGAGCTTCGGGGCCAGCTCGTCGCTGGGATCGTCCATCTCGATGTCATCGACCATCGCGCGGGCCGCATCGAACTCCTTCTGCTCGATGAGATCGTTGATCTCCTCGACCATTCTGCTTCTCTTCTTGCGCTCCTCTTCGGTCCTCCTCTCGGCCCACTCCTCGGCCTGCTCGGCTGCCTCAACGCGACGCCTGGCCGCCAGTTTCCGCTGGTGCTCCTCGTAGTCCTGCCCGACCGCCTGCAGCAGGCTTTCCACCTCTCGCCGCTGGCTGCGCACGTCCATGTAGGCCGCCAGGGATTCGGTGATTACGCGGGCGCTGCGCAGTTGTTCCAGCGCTTGCTGGTACTTGCCTTCACGGTAGAGATTGCGCCCCTTCGCCAGCGCGTTCTCCAGCGCCTGCCGTGCGCTCTGCTCACGGGCGCGGGGGAGCATGTACATCTTGTCGGCCTCGAAGCGGCGCTCCTCCTCGGGCACGCCTGCCCGCAGCCCCGCGAGCGTCTTCAGGTCCAACGCGTCCTTGTTCTCCGGGTCCAGCTCGGCCGCCTTCTTGGCCAGCTCGTACGCCTCGCGCGGTTTCGATTCGTAATGGAGCAGGTACTCCCCCAGGTCGACCAGTTCCGCGGCTTTGACCTTCCTGGCCTGCTGCTCGACCTTCCACTTCAGGCTCAGCTCCTTCTGCAGCGCCTCGGCCTTCTTCGCCTCTTCTTCGGCCGGCTCGGCGGCCACGATCTCGGCGGCCATCTCTGCTTCCCTCTCGGCGATGGCCTCGCCGGCCTCTTGGGCGATGCGGGCCGCCTGCCCCGCCTGCTCCTCGGTCAGCTGCTGCTCGTCCAGCCGGTCAATGATCTCCTGTGCTGCATAGGGCTTGCCTTCGGCGAGGCTCGCCTCCGCCCGGGCGATCTGCTCCTCGACGGTGGCCGGGGCCTCTTGCTCGACGGCGGCGAACTCCTCCAGCTCCCGGATGCTGGGTCCCCCTTCCTCCTCCGCGCAGTAGGCGACGGAGGGCATGCCGGCCAAACCCAACAAGCTCACACATACCACAGCGATCTTTCTCAACATCATCGGCCTCCGGTAGCTGCTTGCTGTCCAGGTGGAAATCGAATCTTCGGTCGTTACGGAGTCGCTCGGCTCTCCCAAGTTCTTCCCCTCCAACGACTCTCGACGGTCGCTATTTACCGGTAAATCAGTCCTCTTGTCAAGCAAAACACCGGGCGCAACGACAGCGCACTCGCCCTTTACAGCCGCTCCTTGTAGGCCGCCGTGCCGCTGTAGTCCTGCTTCAGCTCCTGCAGGAGGCTCCGCACCGCCTCCCGGTCACCGGACCGGCGAGCCTCAACCGCGCGTGCGTAGAGCTCCCTGGCCTGCTGCTCTGCCTCGGCGATCCGGGACTGCAGGCCTCTGGCCTGCTGCTGGACCTCCGGGCTCATGCTATATCCGGCGAGGCCGCTCAACCGATCGAGCACATCAGCCGCCCGGGCGTACTGCGCCTCGGCGCACAGCTGCTGCGCCTGCCCCAGAGTGGCCTCCGCCCTGGCCAGCGCGGGCCCCTCCGCCTCGGCAAAAGCGGTGACGATACTGCGTGCGTTCGCTTCCTCGGCGGGCAGCAGCCCCGCCGGTTCGGCCACGACCGCCGCAAGCGTCTCCCTGGCCTCGCGCGGCTGACCGGCCAGCAGCGACCTGAGGCCGGCGTGGTATTCCTGCCACGCGGCCGCCCTTTGCTCGGCCTCCTGCAGGCGCGACCGGGCTTCCGCCAGTGCCCCGCTTCGGAGCGCCTCGAGCTTTTCCTGTCGGGCATCGGCCTCGCGGATGGGCTCCATGGCAACGGCGAGAATCTCCAGTTCCACCGCCAGGGGCTCGGGTAGCGGGGCCTCATCCCGGGCAGCGACCAGTTGCGCCGACGCCTCCTCGAGCTGATGGTCCTGCAGCGCGCCCTGAGCAGCTTCCAGGCGGGCGGCCGCAGCAGCAACCGACTCCAGACGCGACTCCAGCGGCTCGTAGAGCTTCTGGACGGCGGCCGGGGTGGCATCCTCTGCGGCTGCTTCGGCCAGCAGCTTCCGCGCCCGCTGCCAGGCGCCTCGCTGCAGCGCGTGGCGGGCCTTGCTCACCTGGAGTTCCAGACGTGCATCAGCCAGTTGCTGCGCAACCGCGCGAGCGGCCGTCATGTCCCCGCCCGAAACCAGTGCGTGGTGTTCCTGCGCCAGGTCATAGACCCTTTGAAGTTCGTCCTGCACGGCCAGCAGTGCCTGCTGCTCGGCCTGCGCTTTCATCTCCTCCAGGCCGTCCAGCCGCTCCCGTGCCCACGCGGCGGCCCGCTCTGAGCCCTGTTCGACGAGCCGTTTCAGGTGGGGCTCTGCCAGCTCGGGGCTGTTGTTGGCGAGGAAATACTCGCCCAGTGCCAGCGCCATCCTGTCCCGCGCTTCCGCCAGCAACTCCTCGGCCATCGCGTCGTAGTCCGGGCTGGCCTGTTGGACGGCCTTCGTCAGATCCTCCCTGACGAACTTCAGGTCCGCCCGCAGGACGCCCATCAGCGCCTCCCCGGCCAGGCCCGCTTGCTCTGCCTGGTGCAGGATCTCATCGCGCATCTGGAGCGCCGTCTCCACCTCCCCGCGCGTCAGCAACTTGCGCGGCCGCTCATACATCGAGAGGATGCGCTCCGCCCGCTCTTTCTGCTCCTCCCGCTGACGCCGCACGGCGACGATCTTGCCGCCGGCCTGCTCCCGAAGCTCTGCAGGCGCCGCCTGCGGGGATGCGTCTCGCACCAGCGAAAGCAGCTCGATTGCCTTTGTGAACTCGCCGCGGCCGCGGCATTCCTCGCTCATCTGGTGCAGCTTCGCGCACTGCTCCCTGGCCAGCCGGCGCTGAAGCCCGTACCTGGCTTCGACGGCCTGGAGCACCTTCGCATGGATGCTCTGCTGCTCCTCGGTAAGGGCGACCCCTTCACTGGCGGCCATCTCTTCGGCCTCACGGGCCTTGCGTTCGGCGGCCAGCGGGTCTTCCTCCAGCATTTGCCGGGCTTCCGCAAGCAGATCGTGGAGTTCGCGCTGGACCTGCTCCCGGTGCGCCTTCTCCTCGGCCAGGAGCTCCACCTGGGCCAGTCTCTGCGTCACTTCCTGCTCCTGGGCGACCAGCACCTGCGCCTCCGGCGCGTCCGGCTCGCGCAGGGCGTCTTCGGCCGCCTGCAACAGCGACTTCGCCCGCTCCAGCTCGCCTGCCTCCACCGCCTCCTCGGCGGCCTTCATCCGCGCCTCCACGGTGTGATACAGATTCGCGACCTTCCGGGCCCTGGCGTCCAGCTTCCTGGCCTCATCTTCGATACTCTTGAGGTCCGCCAGCTTCTTTTGGGCGAGTTCCGCCTCCACCCGGGCGAGCATCTGCCGGACGTCCTGCTCCACGTCCCGTCCCAGGCTGACCTCGCTCTGCGCAACGGCCTGAAGCTTTTCCTGTGCGGTCCTGTAGTCCCCCGCCTGGAAGGCCACCTTCCCGGTCTCGTAGGCGCCGCGCAGTCCGGCCAGCGTATCGTTGACCTCGGCCCGGACGTTCCGCAGCTTCCGGTTGTCCAGCCACCCCAGGCTCACATCAAAGGCGGCGGCGGCGTCCAGATGTCGGGACGCGCGGAGGTAGTCCTTCTGCCGGTAGGCCTCTAAGCCCACGTCGAAATGCTGGTCCGCCCGCTCCTCCTTCTGGTCCTCACTCAATGCCGGCAGTACGTCGGAAGCGGCGGCGACCTCGAGGCGCAGGGTGTCGTAGCGAACCTTCAGCTCGGCGCTCATCTCGCCCCGCACCTTATCGAGGGCCATCAACTGCGGAGCCGCCTCTTCGAACTTCCCCTCGGCGCAGAGCTCCTCGACGGCGGCCAGGACGCGGGGGGCTTCACCCACGCTGACCTCGGGGACGGCGGGCGGGGCCTCTGCCTCTGCTGCGGGCTCCGGCTTGGCCACCTCGGTCGGTTCCTCGGGTGCCGCCATAGCCGGCTCCTCCGCCGGCTCCTCGGGAACGGCCTTCTGCACTTCGGCGACAGTCTCCGCGCGAGCGACGGTGGCCTCCCTGGCCAGGCCGCGCTGATGGAGGATACTCTCGGCACGAGCCAGCCGTGTCTGCACCAGCTCCTGCCGTTCTTCGGACAGGGCTTCAGGCTGCTGACTCAGGGCGCCGTAGAGCTGCCGAGCGCGCTCGTAGTCTTCGGCCTGATAGGCGTGGTCTGCCTGCGCCAGCACATCTTCGATGTCCGGCTCGACGGCTTCGGCCGGTTGTATCTCCGTCGGCGTCGGCTCAACAGCACAGCCGAGCAACAGACCAAGACCGAGGCTGGCAGCCACCGACAGCGGTAACGCGAAACTCTTGGCTCGCCGCATGATCGTTCCTCGCAACAATGTCCAGTCGACCGAAGGGGTCCGGCGGACATCCGTCCGCATCGGCCCCCGCAGATTCCCATCCCTGTTCCACTGCGCAGCTTCACCGCCCCAGCGGGGCGGACCTCTACCGCCTTCTGCCTCCCGCCCTGCGGGCGGCACGGGCCCTCTCCCAGAGCTCCTCCGCCCGGATCTGGTCCCTGTAGAGCTGGTGCAGGACCCCGCTCTGGTCAGCGTAGGTGACGCGTGCCGAGCGCCCGCCCGTCACGGGGTTCGGCGCCTGTGCCTGGAAATCCACCAGCGTGCAACCGGTCAGGAAATCCGTCCTGGCCCCGGTGGACCGGTCCCGCACGGTGCCGCCGATCTCGTCCCCGAGGGCCACCCAGAAGCTCTCCCTGCGGATCCGACCGGTTTGCGCATCCAGTTTGACGACCTCGAAGCGGACGCTATCTGTGCCCGTGAAGCTGACCCTGAAGTCGATGTTCGGCCAGACGGGGACCGTGACGGGCTCGGTGAAGTCTCCCTTGGCGGGGTATGTGTTCTGGCCCACGGTTCTGAACTTGTATCCGTACTTCCGGCCCGGTGTGACGTCTCTGTCCCACCAGAGGATCTGTCCCTCCGCGGCGGTCACTTCCTCCTCGGGCGGAGCGGGGGCCTCCGGGGCGCCCGAGGGGACCCTCTGCCCCATTCTGCGGAGCATCTCCTGTACCTCGGGAGGCATAAACGCCTCCCCTGAGGGAGCTCCGGAGGGAGCCGCTCTCCTGCCTCGTTCCGCCGCTTTCTTCTCGGGGGTTCCGGTCGCAGCCCGGCCAGGCTCCGCGCTGGCGTACGCCACCAGCCGGTAATCGCCCGTTGGGTCGCTCCAGTCACGCCGCCACACCTCGTAACTCCGGACCTGGACGCCCTCCTCCGCCACGTTGGGGTGGGGTTTGAAGGCCAGCACGACGCTCCCGACCTGTTTGCGCACGGTGATCTCCACGGGGGGGTAAGGGGTCTTGCCGACTTCCTTGTCCACCACGACCGGATGGATGTGCTTCACGTCGCCCGCGATGCCCACCACGCTGACCTTCCCGTCGAAGCTTCTGCTGCTCTTCAGACGGATACTGGAATAGTCTTCATCCAGGGGATGTTCGAGCACCTCCACGAGGAACTCATTCCCCTCCACCTCAACGCTCCCCGGCGCCAGAGGGGCGGCGAAGTTCAGCTCAAAAGTCATGTCGCGGCCGACGGTTTGGGCCGGATAGACGACGGGAAGGGGCGGCAACATAGGGTCGCGCACCGGGCGGGGCGTGGGGGCCTGGCGAAGGCTCTGCGCGATCTTCTCCGCCAGTTGGGGCTCCCGGACAGCCGGCGGAGGCGTCTCCTTCTTTCTCTGCAGAACCTGGAGGTCGTTGCTGATCTTGTTAGGGCGGATCTGTTCAGGCAGGCTGGCAGCACGCTTGACTGCATACGCGATGCAGGCGAGAAGCCCGACTGCGACAACGCCGCACAGGATCCTATCGAAGTATCGGAAAAGGAAACCCCTTT
>JASFTU010000039.1:0-9605 GCA_050050635.1 Candidatus Brocadiaceae bacterium | reverse complement strand
CGTTCCCTACCTGGACTGCGCCCCGCACGGGAAGCACGCTCGCGTGCCCGGCGAGTCGGTGCCCCTGTGGGCGCTGGTTTACCACGACTGCGTCCTGGGCTGGCGCCGTGCACCCGCACTGCAGCCCGAGCGCTTCCGGCTGCGCTGTCTGGAGAACGTCCTGTGGGGCTGGGCCCTCGTGTTCGGCGGCTTCACGGCCGCGGACTGGCCCGAACAGCGGGAAGCCTTCGCCGAATCGCTCTACGTGGATGAGTGGCACGCCCGGATCGGCACGGACGAGATGGTGGACCATTGCTATCTGACCGACGACTTCCTCGTCGAGCAGACCGAATGGTCGTCGGGTCCGGCGGTGGCCGTCAACTTCTCCGACGAGGACAGGACGGTGGATGGCGTGCAGGTACCGGCGCGCGGGTACGTTGTGCGGGACTGACAGGTGGGGCTGGCTGAGAGGGGACGGAGCACGATGCGGATAGAGCGGGTATTGCTGACCGGCGGCACCGGACTGGTCGGGCGGGCGCTGGCTCCCCTGCTGGCGGAACGCTGGGAGTTGAGGCACTTCGACGTGTGTGACCCCGGCGACGGGCATCCCGGCGTGGCCGGAGACCTGCGCGATGTCGACGCGCTCCGGGCCGCCTGCCAGGGCGTGGACGCCGTGGTGCACGTGGCCGCCCTCCACGGACGGGCGTGGCGGGAGGCCGGCGACGAGGTCGGGTTCGAGGTGAACGTGTTGGGCACGCGCAACGTGCTGGCAGCGGCCGCGAGCAACGGCGTCCAGCGTGTGGTCTTCACCTCGTCCATCTGGGCCACGGGCCACGGCACGGCCCCGCCCTACCTGCCGATCGACGAGGAACTCCCCCGCCAGCCGGCGGAGCTCTATGGGCTGACCAAGAAGCTGGGCGAGCAAATGTGCGCCTACTACAGCACCCGGCGCGGCGTCAGCACCGTATGCCTTCGTCCCGGGGGCATCCTGCCGGCCGACGCGCCCCCGCGGGACCGGGTGCGCCTGCTGTTCGGTGCCGTGGATGTGCGCGACGTGGCGCGGGCGCACCTGCTTGCCCTGACGGCACCGGATGACCTCGAACACGGAGTGTTCATCGTGATGCCCGATACGCCGCTGTCCGAGGTCGAACCGGCCGGGTTCCTGGAGAATCCCGTCGGCGCTCTCGATGAACGGGTTCCCGGGCTGGCCGCATGCGTGAACGCCGGGAAGCTGACGCTGCCGACGATCGGGGAGTGGTACACTAATGAGAAGGCCAGGCGAGTGCTCGGCTTCGAGCCGCAGCATGGCTTCGACATCCAGGACTACGTGTAGGAGGGCTTGCGGTGAGGCTCGACGGGAAGAAGGCATTGGTGACCGGAGCCAGCCTCGGGATCGGGAGGGCCATCGCACTGGCGTTCGCGCAGGAGGGTGCCGACGTGGCCGTGACCGCCCGACACGGCCACGCCCTTCAGGCCGTTGCGGAGGAGGTGCGCTCGCGCGGGGGCAGGGCACACGTGATGGAGTGGGACGTGAGCGACGTGTCTCGGGCCGAACGGCGCGTCGCGGAGGCGCGGGAGGCGCTCGGCGGCCTGGACGCGGTCGTCAACAACGCCGGAGTACTCAGGCGCGACGGCTCCCGGTTCCCGGACCTCACGCCGGAGGAGTGGGACTACGTGATGGGCGTCAACCTGCGCGGGCTGTACTTCGTCTGCCAGGCGGCCGACAAGCTCATGCAGGAGGCGGGCGGCGGAGTGATCATCAACGTCGCCTCCGACGCCGGGCTGCGCGGCGAGGTCCACCCGTACGGTCTCTCGAAGTGGGGCGTGGTCGGGCTCACGAAGGGCCTGGGCAAGGCCTGTGCCGGTCACGGCGTCCGCGTCAACGCCGTCGCTCCCGGACCGGTGGCCACGCGCATGATGGGCTGGGAAGCGGGCGATCCGCTCGAGCGGAAGGGCCTCCCGCTCGGCCGACTGACCCGGCCGGAGGAGGTCGCCGACGTGGCCGTCTTCCTGGCGTCCGATGAGGCGAATGCCCTGCACGGTGAGATCGTCGTCGTCAACAGCGGAACGGCTCTCTGAACGCACTCGCCCCGACGGCGGGCAGGCTCCCGCGTCCGCTCCCCTCACCCCGTGAGAAGCAACCGCAGCTCATCGCCCTCCGTCAGAGCGATCGGCTCTTCGAGGATGACGGTCACCTCGGATCCTTCTCCCTCCAGCTCGGCCGCGACGGCGTGTCCGTTCAGCTCGGCCTGGACGCCGGAGGCCCCGTCTTCGACGGCAAGAGCCAGGCGGCTTACGGGCAGCTCCCCCGTGCACACGCGGACCGCGTCGGTCTGTCCGTCGCCGGAGCGGTGCTGGCTCAGTCTGCCCCACGCCCCGGGCAGCAGGAAGGCCGTGTCGCACTGGTCGGCGTCCATGCGGGGGGCGAAGGCAAGTCGGCCCTCGGCCCTGTCGTATGTGAGTCCCTGCAGGGCGGGGAGCATGGCCCACGCCGCCAGCGGGCGGAAGTAGTGCTCGCCGCACTCGATGTGGTTGTACACCATGCCGGCGCGCCGGTACCGGTCGTAGACGTTCCGCGCCACGTCCAGCGCCTCCTCGCAGAGGCCCTCGGCGGCCATCACGGCCGCCACGTAGTACTCGGTTCCGGTCCACGGCGTGGGCCACTGTCCGCCGCGCGCCTCGTCGTCGCCCCGGCCGGAGTAGCGGCAGAAGTAGCGCCAGTCAGTGCGCCCCTCCGGGTCCACGCCGTTGAGCAGGCCCTCCTCCTCTTTCAGGTTGTGGCGGTGAACCGCCCGCAGCGCCGATCGCACGTGCCCCTCCTCATGGATGGTCCCGAGCGCCAGCACGCGCGCGAAGAGCTGGCCGCTGACCTGGTCGGCCATGCAGCCGGGGTCCACCTTGTCCTGCTTCGGATCGTAGCACAGGCTGTAGTACTCGCCGTTCCAGAACAGCTCTTCGAAGCTTTCCACGCCCCTCTGCAGGACGCCGTCGAAGCGCTCTGCGGCGTCGGCGTCTCCGACGATCTCGGCCGCCCGCACAGCCGCCCGCAGTTCACCCAGCCACATGCTGCACTTGTAGCAGTTGGTGGCGGGCAGGAACCAGTGGTCGTAGGTGATGAACGATATGGCGCCGTCCGGCAGGCCGTCACCGTTCTGGTCGGCCTCGACCTGTGCTTCGATTCCGTCCTTGACGATAGGCCAGAGCTCCTCCAGCAGTTCGCGGTCGCCCGTCCACTGGTAGTCGCGGAGCAGCTCCGCCACGCCGCCCCACAGCGCGGTGCGGCGTCGCCTTCGGCGGCCGGACCGACGGAGGTCATCCCGCGTGTAGCCGAGGTCCTTGTATCGGCCCTCGAGCCAGCCGCCAAACCGGTCGGTCCTCTGCTTGCTGCGTTCCTGCCGGCGTCGCCAGCGGGCGGCCAGCAGCGGGCTGAACTCGGGCATCTCTTCGGCGTCCATCCTGAACCGTGCCATCCGGCGGACCATGTTCAGGTAGACGTCGGGGAAGAACATGAGCGGCACCCACGAGGACCAGACGGTGCGCGCGGCGGGTATGATCTGGCAGCAGGACTGTCCTTCCCAGACGGCCATGTCGCCGTCGGCCGTCCAGACGAAGCTCTTCGGGAAGGTGGTGAGCTGAGCGTTGAGGGAGGCGGCGAGCCACTCGGGCAGCGTCCCGTTGTACAGGGCGTCGGCGAAGCGCCGGCTTTCCCTCCGCAGCCGGTCGAAGTTACCCAGCCCGTAGCGCGCCACCTCCTCCGCATCCGAGAACCAGTTCTCGTACATGTGTCCCAGCCGCACGTCCGGGTACTTGAAGTGGTAGTGGTTGGGGTAGAACCAGCTCATCAGGAACACCACGCGCTGTTCCTCGCCGGGCTGCAGGGAGAGCTTACGGCTCACGGCTCCGCGCCACGACCAGCCCACGCGGTGTTCGGGTGCATGGAGCGTGCCGGGTTCGGCGTCCGGATGGCGTTTCTTGATGGCGCGCCGCCATTCGGCGTCGCCGCCGGGCAGTTCCCCCTCGTCGCGGAAGGGGTAGAACACCTGCGAGAAGGCCGGGATGTTGGTGTACTCGAAGCCCTCCAGCCCTCGGCCACCCGTCCAGGCCGCCACGTGGCTGAGTCCGTCGCCGAGAACGCCGATGGCGGCGCTGCCGGCTGTCCGCTCCGTGGAGTCCAGGTCCTCGGCGCCCATCAGGATCAGCCTCGCCCCTTCGGCGTCGAGGACGCGGTGCCTCAGGGTCACCTCCTGGTGGTCGTAACCGGTGCAGTTGCGCAGGCTGAACATCAGTGACGTCTCGCACGCCGCATCGCCTGTGTTGCGCACGGTGAAGACGAAGAATGCAAGGGGCAGCGCCGAGTCCTTCGCGTTGTGCGGGATGAAGGGCGCAAACGCCTCCATCTCCACCCCCACGGGCACCGTCTCGTCCTCGTAGCCGAGGCGCGCGAAGGGATACTGCCCGGAGCAGGTGATGCCGGCCACGTTGCGCAGGAAGGGGTAGTTGTAGACGTAGGCGTTGTCGTGCGAGGGGGAGACCGTCCTGGTGGGGTCCTCCTCCAGGTACAGAAGGCGGACGCGCGGTGTGCCGCCGGTCTGCCGCACGCGGAGGGCGAAGAACGCGTCCTCGCCCCACATCTCGGGCGGCACCTCGTCCCGGTTGCCGCTCCACTGGTAGTTGTTGAAGAGCTCCCAGTCGTGGAACCGTCCGGTGTCCATCAGCTCCACGCTCCCGGTGCCGAGTCCGCCCAGCGGTATGCCGGAGGCCAGCGGCGTTGTTCGCCTGAAGAGCGGTTCGTGCATCTCGGCCGTCACTTGTGCGTCTCCCGTTGCGGTAGTTGTCGGCTGCCGACGAGCGATCGGGGTGCAGATTATGCGCCAGAGGCCGGGACGGCAAAGGTATCGCGCAATCGGGCGCAAAACAGGCCATTCTCGGTCCCGTCTGCGGACGGTACCTGCCGGGTTCGATTGATGTGTGTTCCCGAGCGGGTAGAATCGGCCTCTCTGACCGGGGCCGGGACCGATGCCCGGCGGCGGCATTTTCTCAAAGCGGAGGCGTAGGATGGCGGGCGAAGGTCCCGAGCGAAAGCTGGGCCGACGTGACGTGCTGAAGATGGGGGCGGCCGGAGCCGCCGCTGCGCTGGGCGGCGGTCGGCTTCTCAGCGCTGTCGAAGGGACCCCTGCAGCCGTGGGGGAGGCCGGAAGCGGCGAGCGGCCGAACATCCTGTTCGTCTTCAGCGACCAGCACCGCTGGTGCAGCCTGCCCTTCACCGGGATGCCCGAGCAGGTGGCGCCCGGCTTCACCCGCATGGCCCGCGAGGGCACCTCCTTCGACAACTGCATCAGCACCAATCCCATCTGCGTCCCGTACCGGGGGATGCTGATCACCGGCATGTGGCCCCACCAGAGCGGCATCGTCGGCAACCAGTATTTCCGCGACGAGGACATCATCGGCGTGGACGCGCCGACCATCGCCCACACTTTCAAGGACGGCGGCTATACCACGGGTTACGTCGGCAAATGGCACCTGAAAACGCTCGGCAACAAGACCATGTACCAGGCGGGCTTCGATTACTTCAAGCACTGGCTCTGGGGCGACGATCACTGGGAGACCAAGGTGCGCGACATCCCCAGCGGCGCGGATTACACCGTTCACGAAGGCTACAACGCCATCGGGATGACCGACCAGGCGCTGGGTTTCATGCGCCGCCACGCCGCCGATGAGAAGCCCTTCCTGATGATGCTCTCCTGGAACCCGCCCCACTGGCGCTGGGACGACGCGCCCGAGGAGTACCTGGGGCTCTACCCCGAGGGCAAGCTCGACTTCCGCCCCAACGTCGTCGACGCCTGGAAGAGCGGGCGGCAGCTCGAGTACTACCGCAACTACCACGCCCACGTGACGGCTATCGATGCGCAGATGGGCCGTCTCCTGGACGGGCTGGAGAAGATGGGCCTAGCCGAGAACACGGTGGTCATCTACACCGCCGACCACGGGAGCTGCCTCGGCGCGCACGGCCTCGGCGGCAAGCTCAACCCCTACGACGAGTCCATACGCGTGCCGTTCCTGGTGCGCTGGCCGGGCCGTGTCCCGGCGGACAGGCGCGATGGCACACCCATTGGGGCCATCGACATCTACCCGACCCTCTGCGGCCTGGGAGGCATCCGGCCGCCGGACTTCTGCGGCGGCCGGGACCTGTCCCACCTGCTGCTGGGGCAGGACGGACCGGCGCCGGACGCACAACTCATCATGATCGCCAACAGCCCCAACTACTACTTCGACCGGGTCACGGGGGACGTTGGCGCCCACCCGCTGCCGCCGTTCCGCGGCGTGCGCACCCGGCGCTACACCTACACCGTCGGCGGGGAAGGGGAGTGGCAGCTCGTCGACAACGCCGAAGACCCCTACCAGATGGACAACCTGGTCGACGATCCGGGCCACGCCGACTTGCGCGTGAAACTCCGGGCACAGCTCGATGAGCTGCTGGCCGAGGCGGAGCACCCGTTCATCCCGCAGCAGTGGCGGGAGCTCCCCCTGCCGGAGCGCATCCGCACGGAGAACGAGTTCTACGCGCTCGATGGCCCCAGTTGGCGCTGGGATAACTACAGGCAGAAGCTGCTGGCGCCCTACCTGGAGAAGGACCTGTCCGAGGGGCAGGAGGCAGAACTCAAGGCGGCGGCAGACGAGATCTTCGACGGGGCGTTCTTCGGCGTCTACTGGGGGCTCCAGCGCAGGATCGAGAGGGCTGGGAAACGCAACCCCGGACGTGCGCAGGAGCTGAAGGAACGCCAGCGGCGGCACGAACAGCCCTACCGGGAACGCTTCGAGGCGCGGGCACGACGCATAATGCAGGGAAGCTGAGCGGGAGAGCCGGAACCTTTCGGAGGCGAATGCACGATGCTCTCAGACGCATGCCTGGTGTTGTTTGTGCTGTCGCTGGCGGTCGCGCTCGGGGCTCGGGCCGACTCGGGTGGTCGCGCCGGCCTCTCCCCGTTCGATCCCGCGGTGTTCGCCGACCCGCCGAACGAGTACCGTCCTCTCCGGCTGGTCCACGGCTTCGATCGCATGCTGCGCAACCGCGAGGAGCTGGAGGGCGAAGAGGGGATCGACGCCCGGCTGGAGTACCTTCAGGGGCTCGGCGTCGGCGGCGTCGTCGCCAACGTCGGCACGCGCGACTACCTGGCCGGCGAGAGGCAGTGGGAGGTCTTCCGCTACGGAATGCGCAGGGCCGATGAGATGGGCCTGGTGCTGTGGCTCTACGACGAGAAGGGCTACCCCAGCGGCACCGCCGGCGGCATCGTCACCCGCGCCCACCCGGAGTACGTCGCCCGGGGGCTGACCTGCTATACCACGCGCGCAAGCGGGCCGACCGAAGTGGTGCAGCACCTGCCGCTCAGCTGCGAGGCGTTCGAGTGGGCGTGCGCCTATCCTACGGACGCGGCGCCTACCGGCGAGAGCGTGGTGGACCTGAGCGACCGGGTCGACGAATGGGGGACGCTGCGCTGGGAGGCGCCCGAGGGCGACTGGACCGTCCTCTACCTGGCGCTTCGCGTGATGTACGAGGGAACGTTCTCGACCGCCGTCCCCGCGCGTCACACGCCGACGCGCCGCTACATCAACACGCTCGACGAGGACGCGGTCCGCTCCTTCCTCCGCGTCACGCACGAGCAGTACGCCCGTCGGCTCCCACCCGACCTGTGGGAGCGCGTCCGGGCGATCTTCACCGACGAGCCGTTGATCCTCTACCACTGCACCGGCAGGGACCCGGAGGAGCGGGAACCCGAGGGTCCCGTGATGGACGAGCCCCTGTTCACCGATCGGCCGCCGGCCGTTCCCTGGGTGTACGACCTGCCGGAGGAGTTCCGCCGCAGGAAGGGCTACGACCTCCGGCCTCAACTCTACGCGCTGTTCACATCGGATGCGCGGGAGGCGTGCTACGTCCGCCAGGACTTCTGGGACGTCGTTACCGGCATGTACGCGCGGGCCTACTTCGGGCAGATCGCCGAGTGGTGCGAAGAGCACGGCACGGCGCTGTCCGGCCACGTGCTGGCTGAGGAAAACCTGTGGGGCAACCTCATGTTCGAGGGCAGCCTTCTCGCGGCCGTCCGCCCCATGCAGATCCCGGGCATCGACATCCTGACGGCAGACCCGGAGGCCATCAGCGACCACGTCTTCGTCGCGGCGAAGGCCGTCTCCTCGGTCGCCCACCTGACCGGGAGGAAGACGGTCCATTGCGAGTGCTGCGCCTTCCGGCGACTCCCGTCGGGGGAGCAGCTCGGGCTGGATGAGTTTATCGCCCAGGCCAACATGCTGCAGGTGATGGGCGTCAACCTCTTCACGCTCTACCAGAACCAGCGCCAGATCGGCGAGGAGGCTTTCCGCCACTACACCGACTACGCCGGCCGGCTGAGCCTGCTCCTGCGTGGCGGCCGCCACGTCTGCGACGCGGCCGTGCTCTACCCCGTGCGCTCGGCCTGGGCCTACTGGACGCCGTGGGGCGGACAGCCCGGGCCCGAGCGGGAGCGAATCGAGCGGCGGTTCAGCCGGCTGGCGGACGGCTACGTAGAGGTCTGCCGGGAACTCGCCCAGCACCAGATCGACTTCGACATCGTCGATGAGCGTGCCATCCACGAGGCCGACCTTGGGGAGGGGGCGATGCGCATCGCCGACGAGGCATACCGCGTCGTCGTGCTGCCCCGGCCCTATGCCCTGGAACGGGAGACGGCCGAGGCGCTGCGGGAGTTCTGCGCTGCGGGGGGCACCCTGATCAGCGTGCAGCAAAGGCCGGAACTGGCCGACTCGGCAGCGAACCAGCCGGAGTTCGACCGCCTCATGGACGAGTTGTTCGGCGAGGACGGCCCCGCCGTCGTGCTGCCTGCACCCGAGGTGGAGGGCTATATCCGGGAACGGCTCGGAACCGACCTGCAGCTTGCCGAGCCGAACCGGCGCGTGTTCTACACGCACCGCCGGCGGGATGGCCGCGACCTGTACTTCATCGTCAACAACGCCCCGGAGCCCGTCACGCTCCGCCCCCGGCTCCGCGTTCCCGGGCCGTACGCGCTCTACCGGCCCCTGACGGGGGACGTGGAGGACGTGGGGACGGATCCGGAACTCGCACTCCAGGGCTACGAAGGCGCCTTCCTGGTGACCGAAGCGGGCCGCTGAAGGATCGCCTCCTCCCCCGGACCCCGGCCGAGGCCGCCCATAACCGCTGGCCCTTGACACGCGTGTGACGGGCTGTTTGGACTGCCTCGTGGGCTGCGCTGCTGCCGCCTCCATGCGAGGCGTCGAACGAATCGGCGCCGCCGTCCAACCCCAGGGCGAGCGGAAACGGCTGAAGCCTTCCGAACTCCAGCGGCAGAAGAGGCAAGCCCCGCTTCTTTGCTCTTTGGGGTGGGAGGCAGCATGGTTGACAAGATATCTGCCAGTGCCGCCCCCGAGAGGCTGCCGGATACGTCAGTCGGCCAGAGTGCGGTCCACTACGTGACCATGTTCGCGTCGACCAGCGATATGTCGGACAGGCAGTTGTAGGAATGGCGGAAAGTAATGCCGGCGTACTCCACTTCCTCTTCGCCTTCCAGCGACTCGAAGCTTCGCAGCTCATCGGGAGCCGCATAGCCCGGCCCGTTGTAGCG
>JASFTU010000038.1:0-9620 GCA_050050635.1 Candidatus Brocadiaceae bacterium | reverse complement strand
GAGGGCGCTGGACGTCGGCTGCCGCGAGGGCACCCAATCGAGGCGGCTGGAGGGCAAGGGCTATCGAGTTACTTCGATCGACATCACCAGCAGGTACGAGAACTGCATCATCGTGGACGTGAACGCCGGGGTCCCCTTCAGTGACGGGCAGTTCGACGTTGTCTGGTGCAGCGAGGTCATAGAGCATCTGCGCGATCCCCGGGAGGCGGTCGGCGAGCTCCTGCGGGTGACGAGGCGGGGTGGGGACCTGCTCGTCACAACGCCGAACAGCTACTTCTGGCTCTTCAGGCTGTTCGGTCTTCTCGGGCTCCCGCCTCATCGCCTGCAGCGGGAGGACCATCTCCACTACTTCCGGCTGGCCGACGTGGAACGGCTCTTCCCCGGTTCGCGCATATGCGGCTTCTTCCCGTATCTCCTGGTCAAGCGCAGGATCGAGGCCCGGCTCCTTGTTGGCGCTCTTTCCCCGACGTTCGTGGTACACGTGAGGAAGGGCTAAACACCGGCCCCGCGCGTTCGGAAGGCACGCCGCAAAGCCCCCGGCCGAACGGACTCACCGGAGGGGACGCCGAGAGCGCGGAGGAGAAGGAAGGAACAGCCCTGTTGTTGAGTTTGTCTTTCCCGTTCTCTGCGTCCTCCCGGTCCTCCGCGGTACGCCCTGTCGGGATTGGGCCGGGCGCGGCAGTCAGCGACCGGACGCAGGCCCCGACACGCCGGCACCGTGCTTCCGGAACCAGGTGCCGAACGTGAGCAGACAGAGCAACAGCCAGCGGTGGTCCCGCGTTCCGCTCACGTGCTCGGCCGCCAGGGAGCGCAGCCGCGTGGAGTCGAAGAAGTCCGGCGGGAAGGCGCACGCATCGGAGAGCGTCCTCTCCAGGATGGCGCGCAGGGGCTCTGTCCGCAGCAGTTCGCCACGGTCCGGCCAGCTTTCGGCGCTGTAGTGTCGCGGCACGCGTCCCAGGATTTTCCGCAGCCGCAGCGATCCCTCGGTAGCCGCTTGCGCGAGCCAGGCCAGCGGGGCGGGCGCATCGAGGCGCAACCCGGAGGCCCCCAGCGGGACCGCGTGCAGCCGGGGCGCCAGTCGCTTCAGGGCCAGAGCCGGCAGGTCACCGCTACGCCGGAACCTGACCGGCGTGCGAAGGCTCAGTTCGAGCAGCTCCCTGTCGAGCGAGACCGCGCGGCAGGGCATGTGAGGCCCAACGCTGCTGAGGTTGGCAAAGCTGGACGTGCGGCCGTAGCTCCCACGCCCGGCGACGTGTTCCACGATGTGGTAGGGGTCGTCCGTGTCCGCGTCGGCGATCTGGCGACGGATCACCCCGGTCATGACTCGGCCGTAGCGCGAACGCCACGGCTCCCGCAGAACGCGCCACGGCTCCGAAGGGAACGTGCTCTTCGACTCGAGGCGGAGCAGTTGCTCTTCGAGCTCGGGCCCACCGAACTTCCCGGGCAGCGGCAGGGGGATGCGCAGTCCCCGCACGGCCGGTCGGCGCCGCCAGTAGTACCCCTTGAACAGAACGTCCATGGGCTCTTCGACGTACGCGATGTCGCACCGGTCCCGGAGCTGGTCCAGCTGACCCAGGAAGTGGCAGTGGTCGAACCGGCTCATGCCGCCCGTCAGTTCGACGGCCTCCTCAAGCAGGCGCGCGTAGTGGTCGGGCGTCCGTTGCAGGAACAGGTGAGGCCATCGCTTCACGTGCGCCACGCGCCGGGCGACCCGTACCTCGCGGTTGAGCCAGTCTCCCACGGTGACGGCGGTCATGGGCTTCGTCATCGCGGCGGCCACGGTGCGGGAGTCCACCCCGCCGCTCAGGAACACCGCCCCCCGTTTGACCCGGTGGGTGGCGCGGCCGGCGGCCCGTCTCAGGGCCGATGCGAGCAAGCCGGCGAAGCGCTCCTTCGTGCCTTTCTCCTCGCCATAGTGCGGACGCCAGTAGCGCCGCAGCGTGATATTGCCGTCCTGCCACTCCGCCACGGAGCCGGGCAGCATCGCCCGGACCTGTTCCATGAACGTGAGGTCGAGCTGGACGTGCTGGAAGGTGAGGAACTGCATGAGCGCGGCCACGTCGAGCGCGAACTCCGTCTCCAGGCCGCATCCCAGCAGGCCGTTGAACCGCGTGCCGAAGGCCAGCCCCCGCCGCGTCGCGCAGTAGTAGATGGGTCGTGAGACGTGCCGGTCGGTCGCCAGGAGCAGTCGACCGGCGGACCCGTCCCACAGGCACAGAGCGAATGAGCCGTTGAGGCGTGTGAAGGCGCTCTCGCCGCACTCCTCGTAGAGGCGCAGGACGAACTCCGGGCCGGACGCGACATCGCTGAGGCCAAGCCGCCGGGATGACTCGCGCCAGCCGTAGAGGTCGCCGTCCAGGAACAGCAGGGAAGAGCCGTCCGCGCTGCGCGCACTCCCGCCGCCGCCGGGCGAACCGTGATGGTACCGGAGAACACCGGCGCCGCCGTCCTCCCACCGGTCGCATTGCATCTCCCCGTAGCGCTGCATGTGTCGCGCCATGCGGTCCAGCACGCGGCGCGTGATGCGGCGGTCGGGCCCGCAGAAGCCCATCAGCTCGGCCATTCCCGCTCCTCTCCCTCACGGCCGTACCGAGTGATCACGTGCAGGGCGAACGCGAGCGGGTCTGCACAGTCTCTCAGCAGACGCTCCCGGGCGGCTGCGGCCCGCCTCTGCAGGCCGGGGTCCTCGAGCCACCGCCGTGCGCACTCCAGTGCCTCCCCGGGCGTGCGGACCGTGCGGGCCAGGCCGTAATCGCGTTCGAGGGCGTCCAGGTAGCCGCGGCGGGACCGAGGGCTGAGGAACACGGCGGGCGTGCCCAGGCAGGCCGCCTCGGCCACTGTGCAGCTTCCTTCCCCCACGCAGAGCCGCGCAAAGGCCAGCAGATGGAGCATGTCCTTGACGGGCAGGGGGTTGACGTACTGCCGCAGGGCGGCGGGCAGGGAGCGCTCCGAACTGATGACGGGCCGCCCGTGTTGGACGAGGGATTCGACCAGCAGCGTCAAATCTTCGTCGGACGGGCCCCGAACGCCGCTGTCGTGCAGCGCGCGCCAGGCTTTCACCCGGAGGACGAAGTAGGGCTCCTCCGGGTCGAGGCCATGCCGACCGAGTCGGTCGCGATCAGGGTGGAAGCGGGACGGGTGAGTGTACATGAGGTGGGGTGGCGCGTTGAAGGTCAACTGCTTGCCCGGGAAGCGTGCCCCGTAACCCATCCCCGTGCAGACCACCGTGGCCAGCGGCACGCTGAGTCGCCGCTGCAGCCAGGCGAACTCGGTATCGTCGAAGATGACGCTCGGTACCCGCAGAAGCCTTCCCACGGCGCCTGCGCTGATCCCCGTCCGCGCAACCAGGACGTCCGGCCCGAATTGCCGGGCCAGCCGGAGCATCTGCAGCGTCCGGCCGGCCAGCTCCGCGCCCATCGCCAGGTATCCCTCGCGCATCCGGCTCAGGCAGACGTGCGGTACGCCCAGCCCGTCGAGCACCGCCAGGGTCTCGTCCTTGTCCCTGGCGGTCACCAGCACCTCCGAGCCCCGGCGTGTCAGTGCGTGGACGACGGGCTCGAAGAACCGCGCCTGCGCCGGATGCTTCACGTCGAAGAGGGCTTTCATCGTCTCTGCACGCTGCCTACCCCTGGACCGCCGCATTATAAGTGCTCGGACAGGCTGCTCAAAACGTGCCCGCTCGCAGTCCTCCGGGGGCTCAGCCTATAATATCGCCTCCAGGATCCTACGGGCACCGCATTTCCGGCTGCATCTTCTCGGAGGGTTCCCGGTGCGCTCAAAACTCCGCAGGTACGTCTCGTTCGCGCTCCTGGCAGTGGCCGTCGCGGCGGGCGTGCTCTACATCTACGCCCGCCGCGAGCGCTTCGCCGCCATCGCCGGCGTGCCCGTCGTCGGCATCGTCGCCCTGGTGGCCGTGGGCTTCTGTTTCCGTGCGACGGAAGCCGTCATGCTCAGGGATGTCCTGCGTGAGCTCGGCTCGCACCTGGGCGTGAGCGAGAGTCAGCTCATCTCCTGGTCCATCGCCTACTGGAACCTGCTGCCGCTCAAGCCCGGGACCGGCGGACTGGGCATCTACCTGAAGCGCCGGCACGGCATCTCGTTCAGCGACTTCGGTGCCTACCTGCTGGCCGTGAACCTGCTCCGGATGGCGATAAGGGGCACCCTCGGGCTGGGGCTATCCGTGCCGCTGTGCGCCCTGCACGGGCTCTCGCCGCTCGTTCCGTCTCTGTTCGCCGGTCTGCTCGGCGCGTGCGTGGCGGTGATGCTGCTGCCGCTTCGGTGGGAGTACGCTGGAAGGCATCGCTTGCTGAGGATCGCCTCCCGCGCCTCCCGCTCCTGGCACGAGATGCGCGGGCGGCACGGCCTGCTGGCCCGGGTGGCCGGCTGGAAGCTGCTCGAGTCCGTGCTGGGCGCGACGGCCCTCTTCCTGTGCTTCCGGCTGACCGGGACGGACATCGGCTTCACGGAGGCGTTCACGGTGCAGCTCGTGGCGTCGCTGAGCCGGCTCGCGGCGGTCGTGCCGGCGCAGTTGGGCGTGCGCGAGGCGCTGACTGGGGCAGCCGGCATGGCCTTCGGGTTTACCTTCGCTGACGGAGTGGTGGCCGCGGCTCTGCGACGGGCGGTGTCGCTTACTTTGGTCGCCGTCGTGGGGCCACTGTCCTCCTGGGCCCTGCATCGCCTCTGGACGGCGGCACCTGAGCCGGTCGAGCGGGCCGGAGCCGGAGCGGGGGAGGGCGGAGGGCAGTCGAACTCGACAACTCCGGGCCATGGCGTATGATGGGCGGGAACGCACAGGGGAAACGATCGGCTATCTCGAAGCCGGGCACTTCCGCGGACAGTGACGCCATGGACGATGCCATCAGCGAAGCTTTCTCAAAAGAGGCGCCACAGCCGTCTGAGGTGGCGGATCTCTATCGGGATCTGCCCGACGTCATTGACCTCGGCGCGGGTGTGACGTGCGACCGGGGGCCGCTGTTCCGCGACGCCCGATGCCACACCGCCTTCTCCATGGTCTTCAGCAGTGGGAACGAGAAATGGTCGTTGGTGGCTGAGTTCCCCAAGATGAGCCGCTTCGCGAAGACCTGCTGGCTTCGGCACCGGCTGCTGGCGGCGCACTATTGATACGAGTCGCCGTCCGAGTTCTGGAAGAAGAAACGGAACGAACTCGAGCGGAAGCTGTCCGAGTTCAGGATCAGGGCCTTGAGTGAGGCAGAACTGGCCGAGGTGCTGCCTCCGACGCGAGCCTTCCCTGCTCCCGGGGGGGAGGCCGTCGCGGTTGACCAGGTCCTGTTCTACTTCGACGGGCGGCGCACATAGCGGCCCTGCTGTTGGCGGGGTCCCGCTGCACTGCACACTGTGATCATGGAGACGGGAGAGCCAGAGTATGTCAGGGCCTCTCAGGTTGAAAGTGCTCCCTTCGGCATGTACCGACCTCGATCTCACCTGGTATGAGATGATCCGGGACGAGCTGCTGCGCCGGATCATTCCAGAGGGCGCACGAGTTCTCGACGTGGGATGCGGCGCAGGCGAAGTGCTGCGCACGTTGTCGGGTCGAATCCAAGAGGGCGTGGGGGTTGACATCTCCGAGGAACGCGTGACCCGGGCCCGGAACGAAGCCCGGGAAACGGGCCTCGCGAACGTGGAGTTCGGGCGGGCCAGCGTCCTGGAGCTGCCCTTCGCCTCCGGTGCGTGCGACGTTGTCGTCTGCCTGGGGGACGTGCTGAGTTCCTCGACGGTCTTCGGCAAACAGAGCCAGGCCGTTGCCGAGATGAAGCGGGTGCTCGCTGAGGGTGGCCTGACGGTCTACGAGGGGATGAACTGGGAGTGGGAGTACGCCGGATCGCCTCAGTGGACG
This sequence comes from Candidatus Brocadiaceae bacterium, assembly GCA_050050635.1. Lineage (GTDB taxonomy): Bacteria > Planctomycetota > Brocadiia > SM23-32 > SM23-32 > JASFTU01. Next base: position 3,766 of record JASFTU010000038.1, on the reverse strand, counting down.
TTCTTCTCGCGAACAGGCCGGGGAGACTTCCGGCTCCACCGGGTCAACCGCACGCCCTCCGGCAGGGAGACGTCACGCAGTTATGACGTTGTGCGCCCGTCGGAGCTTCACGAGTGGATCCGGGATCAGGAGTGGCCCACGAGCCCCTCGGGACATCGCGTGTCGTTGGACGTAGTGGAAGAGGAAGCCATACCGCAACGGTTCCTGAGGCGCCGCGGCACCGACAGGTATCAGTTCTATACAACCCGGAGCCTGGAGGCGATGTACACCGAGGCCGGTTTCCGGGGCGTAGAGGTGTTCGCCTATGGCCAGACTTACGAAATCGTCAGCAGAGCGGGGCTGGTCGATGAATTCAGGCCGGCCATGGAAGAGCTGGCAAGAGCCGAAGCGGAGCTGATCCTGGAGCAACGCGCGGGCGGCGGCCCATGGTTGTTCCTGGTGGGACGCAAGTGAGACCACGTTGGCGGTAGATCGCTGTCGCGCTGCCTGAACGTGCTCCGCTGAAGCAGTCACGGCTGCGGAGGGTGGTCCCCGCAACTCCCGCCCGTTCGGAGCTGTATACCGTGGCGCAACGGACGCGCAGTTAGTACATGAAAAATGAGCCTTGACAATGTGCTCGATGGCGCTTAGAATTGGCATAGTTTTGCCAGGCAGCCGCGCGTAGGTGGTGCCTGCTTTTCGTGGGAAAATGGGCAGGTTTCGAGGGGTATGAGGAAGGGTTTCTCGGTTACAGAGCTGCTGGTCGTCATGTGCATCGTGGCTGCCATGGCGGGTTTGCTACTCCCCGCGTTGGGGCAGGCTCGCCTGCGGGCCCGCAGAAGCCAGTGTCTCAACAACGTCCATCAGGTGGGCCTCGGGTACGGCATGTACCTGGTTGACTTCGGCAACGAGTGGCCCTGCTTCGACGGTAGGAGCGAGGATGCGGGCGTAGTCTTCGCGGTCCTCGCTACGGACTACCTGGAAGATATCGGCGTCTTCAACTGCCCGTTCGCCGACAGGTACTTCGCAGACTGGGAAGGGGAGGAGCTGGTCCACTACGACTACTGGCAGGATCCAGATATCCCCGTGACCCCTGCGGATCTGCGCGGCGTCTATGGCGACGCCGTCGCCAACCACGACGAGGGCAGCCACCTTCTGTGTGCGGACGGACACGTCGTGTGGTGCGAGGCGTTCGGCGCTGACACCCCGAACGCCGATCTCAGGGACGACCCTGACATCTATGCCAACGACGATCTGGACGAGGACGGCGATCCCGACGATGATGCTGAGCGCGACTGCGACCTGTGGGAGTAGAGAAGAGCGGAACGAAGCCCCGGCCGCTGTGCACGGCGAGCGGGGCGATGGCCAACAGGCGGATGCATTGTGCTTTTGCACTTATTCTTCATAATCCTTCTGGACAGAAGGGAAAGGAGCCCGAGTGATGCGGAAGTGTCTGCGGGTACTGGCTGTGCTGACGCTGGTCGCGGCTTCACCGATCGTCTTCGCTGAGGCACCGGTGAACCCGGCGCGTGACACGATCCATGGCGTCGTTGCCTACCTTGCCCCCACGGAAGAGGCCCCGGAGGACGCCGAGGGAGGGGCAATCATCGCCTACCTGCCCGGCGTCGGAAAGGTCATCGTGTTCGGCGGCGTCGACGGCCTGGAGGGAGACGGCGGCTACGACCTGCGCGTTGCCGTGCGCAAGGAAGGCGAGGATACCCAGATACAGGAGCTGGACAGCTTCTGGATGCGCGACGGCTGCGGCTGGCTCATCGAGACGCTGGACGGTCTGGGTGACTTCAACGTCGTCCAGGTGACCAAGGGCGACACGGTGTACCTGACAAGCTGGGAAGGCGAAGGCGGCTGGCTGAAGAACTTCGAGCTGAACGTGGATTAGGCCTCCGCCCCGGACGGTTGTCTGTCTGGTGCAACTCCAGGCGGCCTCGCTGTCCCGCACGGTGCCGGGGCCACTACCACAGGTACCCTTCCACCGGTGCGAAGACCCCCATCCAGGCGAAGAAGCCCCAGCCTGCCGGAATGGGGTCGGGCGGCTCGCCGAGGACCCCTTCGCGCCGCAGGGCCCTGACTGAGCCCGTCTGTGCCAGTATGTGCGCCCACCCCGGATAGTCACTCCTCGCGAAGCCGAATCCCCGTTCGTCGAGGACGCCGTAGACGTCCTCCGGGAAATCCCGGTACGCCTGTCCGGCGATCTCATCGACGATCGAGGAGATCACGGGGTCCAGCAGGTCCCCGTCTCCGGGATGGAAGATGGGCACGTTCGCCACGAGGTCCTCGCCTTCAGCCCGCACGAGGCCCTTCTCCATGAGGGCCGCCACGACCTCTTCGGAGAACACGTCGGTCGCCGATTCCTTTCTGAGCGGGCCATCGGCGAGCCGACGAACCAGGGGAGTGTCCGTGCCCCTGATCCTGGTGATCGGCACGCCGAGGTCGGAGTTCCAGTACTGGGCGTATCCCCCCTGGCCCGGCACGATGTTCCAGTTGCATCCGAGTTCCCACGGCAGATGGCACTCGCTGAGGCTCGGGAGGAAGAACCACCGCCCGCCGTCGGGCCGCGGGGGCGGGTCCGGAGCCGGATACTTCCTCTCTTGCAGCCTGCGGCCCAGGCCGCAGTTCAGGATCATTGCCGGGACCACGATCCAGCGCAGGTAGGGTTCCCCGAAGCCGCGACCGGCGGGCGTGGTCTCACGGATCGCCTCGGACAGCGGCGCCTCGTGGGTCTTGAGGAGAGCCGCCACGTGGTCGCCGCGCCGGGCGAGCTGCTCCTGGACGTGATCCACGTCGTCGGGGTCGAACAGGATGCAGTTCGCACGGTACCTGCCGTCCGTTTCCTCCAGCACCTCGGCGCGTGTCATCCGCGCGAGGTGGTCCTGGACGTACTCAATGCTCGCCTTCACCTCGTGTGCGATCTGCTGCGGTGCCTTCAGTTCCTTGCGCACGGCGAACAGTACCTGCTGCGCCAGGAGTGTTTTGCATACCTCCGACGGGCGCAGTGCGGCGTTTGGTCCCGTGCAGCCGTTGACGTTGCTGACGTCCAGCAGGGGCGGGTTCTCGACCTCATTCCTCAATGCGTCCGTGACGTCCGACATCATCAACTCCTCTCTGAGCAGGGCGCGGGCTCGTGACAGCCGCCACTTGACTGTCCCGACGGGCACGTCCAGTCGCTGCGCGATGGCCGCCACGGACATGCCCGTCAGGTAGAACATCTCCACGGGTTCTGCATAGCGATCTGACAGCTCTGCCAGCCCGCGCCGGACCTCCTGCCGGAGTTCCTTCATCTGGAGCTGCCTCGCCGGACCGGCCGCCGCTCTGTCGGCTGGTTGCGGGAACGCCGGCGCCGATGGAACTCCTCCCATCTGTAGAGCGAGCGGGCGATGCCTCCTCCTGCGGACCTTGTCGAGTGCATGGTTGCGTGCGATCGACGTAAGCCAGGCGCCGACTCGTGCGGGATTCCGCAGGGATCCGATCTCCTGACAGGCCTTCAGGAAGGCCTCTTGAGCGGTATCGACGGCATCTTCCCGATGCTGCAGGATCGCCTCGGCCACGCTCAGGACGCGCGCGCCGTAGCGTTCCATAAGCTCCGCCAGCGCGCCCGGTTGCCTCTCGGCCAGCATCCGTGCAAGCTCCTGGTCGCTCGGCCGGGCGGCGGGCTGTGGCGTGTTGGACATCGGTCGCCTTCGATTCCGGGCAGGTCGCGACAGTTCAGGTCTGCGACGCGGGCGGCGGCCTCCACTCTACCCTTATAGACGGTTTCCGGCACGCGGAGGTT
>JASFTU010000037.1:0-9640 GCA_050050635.1 Candidatus Brocadiaceae bacterium | reverse complement strand
GCGCCGCCGGTCACGCATCCGACGTCGAGGTCTGAGGGCCCGTGATACCGATCATCATGCCGCAGGTGGGGCAGGATATCCCGAGCGCCGTGATCATCGAGTGGCGCAAGGGGGAGGGTGATCGTGTGGAGAAGGGCGAGGTGGTGCTGGTGGTGGAGTCCGACAAGGCCGTCTTCGAGGTGGAGGCCGAGGAATCGGGCCTGCTGCTGAAGGTCCTGCACGGGGAAGGCGAGGAGGTGGACATCCTCCAGCCGGTCGCCTACGTCGGTCGGCCGGGCGAGAAGCCGCCCACCGAACCGGACGAGCGGGGAGTCCCCGAGGCGGCACAGGCGGGAGTGGACGGCGACGAGGAGTTGCTGCGGGACCTCGTCGAACTGGAGCCGGAGCCGGACGAGGAGCTGCGCCGGGCCCGCTCCTCCCCCGCGGCCCGAAGGGTGGCGCGCGAGCGAGGCATTGAGGTGGCCGAGATCGAGGGCACCGGCCCCGGCGGGCGCGTCATCAAGCGGGACGTAGTGGCTGCCGCAGCGGTCGGTGACCGGACCGTCCCCTTCAGCAAGATGCGCCGGCGCATTGCTCAACGACTCAGCCTCAGCGCGCAGACCATTCCGCACTTCTACCTCTCGGTGGACGTGGACATGACCGCGGCCCAGGCGTGGCGGCGCGAGCTGAATGCGGAGGGCGAGGTTCACGTGACGGTGACCGACCTGGTCATCCGGGCGACGGCCTCGTTGCTGCGCGAGTTCGGGCGGCTCAATGCGCATGTACAGGGCGACGCGCTGACCCTGAAGGAGGACGTCAACGTCGGCGTCGCGGTGGCCCTCGAGGCCGGCCTGCTGGTGCCGGTCATCCCGCGCGCTGATGAGAAGACGCTGGAGCAGATATCGCGCATCTCGAAGGAGAACGCCGACGCCGCCCGCGAGGGAGTGCTCACGCCGAGCGCGGCGGGCACCTTCACGGTGAGCTCAATGGGCATGTGGGGGGTGCGTGACTTCCGTCCGATCATCAACCCGCCGGAGTGTGGCATCCTGGCCGTCGGCGCGGTGGAGAAGCGCGTCGTGCCCGTTGAAGGCGCCATCGCCGTTCGGGAGGTGATGACCCTGACCCTGGGCTGCGATCACCGGGCCGTGGACGGTGCCTACGCGGCCCGCTTCCTGGCGGAGCTGAAGGACTACCTGCAGAATATGCATCAGACGGAGGCCCACACATGATGCAGGCGCTCATATTCGATTGCGATGGCGTGCTGGTGGACACCGAGAGGGACGGACATCGGGTGGCGTTCAACCGGGCCTTCCGGGAGGCCGGACTCGGCATCGAGTGGGACGTCGAACTCTACGGCAGACTCCTCGAGGTGTCCGGGGGCAAGGAACGAATGCGGCACTACTTCAACCGGAATGGGTGGCCCGGTGAGGCCGACGACGGGGACCGGTACATCAGGGAACTCCACCGCCGCAAGACCGACATCTACATGGAGATCATCGAGAAGGGGGAACTTCCCCTGCGCCCCGGCGTCCGGAGGCTGGTGGAGGAGGCGATCGCGGACGACATCACCCTGGCCGTCTGCTCCACCTCAAACCAGCGCGCGGTGAACGCCGTGGTGGACGTCATGCTCGGCCCCGAGAGGAAAGCCGCCTTCGACGTCATCCTGGCCGGGGACGTGGTCTCCAACAAGAAACCCGATCCCGAGATCTACAACCTGGCCACCGAGCGGCTGGGGCTGGCTCCGTCCGCCTGCGTCGTGGTCGAAGACAGCCGCAACGGACTGCTGGCCGCGAAGGCCGCTGGAATGCGCTGCGTCATCACGGTGAGCACGTACACCGGGGAGGAGGACTTCACGGAGGCAGACCTGGTCGTGCCTTCCCTGGGTGACCCGCCGGACGTCCGGGTGACGCTGGCCGACCTGAAGGAGCTGGTGACCGAGGACTCGTAGCAAATACGAGCGCCGGAAGGAGCGATAATGCGGAAGACAGTTCTGGCGTACGGGGAGGCCCTGTGGGACCTGCTGCCGAGCGGCCCGCAGCTCGGCGGAGCCCCCTTCAACTTCGCCTATCGGGTGGATTCCCTCGGCGACAGCGGGGCGATCGTGACCCGGCTCGGGAGAGACGACCTGGGATGGGAGGCGCACGACAGGATAGTCGAGCTGGAGATGGAGACGCGTTTCGTGCAGTGGGACGACGAGGCACCCACCGGCACCGTCGAGGTGGACCTGACGGACCCCAACAATCCCGATTTCACGATCGTGCCGGACGTGGCCTACGACAACATCGAGGCGACCGACGAGTTGATTGAGGCCGCCCGTGAGGCGGACTGCGTCTGCTATGGCACCCTGGCCCAGCGGACCGAGAAGGGGCGGGAGACTCTGGCCGCGCTTCTGGAGGCGGCCTCGCGGCCCATGAAACTGCTGGACATCAACCTGCGGCGCGACTGCTACACGTCGCAGACAGTGACTTCCTCGCTCGAGCGGGCGGACGTGCTCAAGCTTAACGACCAGGAAGCGAAGGAGCTGACCCGGATGCTGGACATGGGCGCCTCCTCGATTCCCGCCTTCGCGGAGGCCATCATCGGGGACTGGGATCTCACGCAGTGCGTCTTGACGTTCGGCGAGAGGGGAGCATTCGCCGCCGACGGGTCCGGCCAGAAGGCCTACGTGCCCGGCTACCGCGTCGGCCTGGTGGACACCTGCGGCTCCGGGGACGCGTTCACCGCGGGCTTCATCCGTCGCCTGCTGCGCGAGCGGCCCCTGGTGGAGTGCTGTATCCTGGGCAACGCGCTCGGGGCGATGGTCGCCACTCAGGACGGGGCAACCGCGCCGATCCTCCTGGAGGAAGTCGAGGAGTTCCTCGCCGCCGAACACGAGCGCGTGCTCGAGCCCAGCCTGGAGCAGTTCTCTAACGTGTAGGAGCAGCCGAAAGTGGAACAGCTGAAGATCTCGATGGGCATCTGGGGCAACACCAACCTGCCCGATCGCTTCAACCCCGAGGGATTCGGGGAGTTCGTCCCCGTCCTCGATCGGATCCGCGAGGTGGGCGAGATCGAGGGCGTGGACGGCATCGAGCTCCACCTTCCGACGGAGATCAATGACGGCAACGCCGACGAGATCCAGACGGTGTTGGACGACTACGGTCTCCGGATGGTTCAGCTCTGCGGGCACACCTGGACGGAGCCGCAGTACAGGCACGGGGCCCTGGCGGACAGCGACCCGAAGGTGCGCGCCAGCGCCGTCGAGCGGGTCGCGGCGGCCCTCGACATGGGCGCCCGCTTCGAGGTGCCCATCAGCGTGCTGTGGCCGGCCACCGACGGGAACGACTTCCCGCTGCAATCCGATTACATGGCACTCTACGAGCGCTACGTGGACAGCGTGCGGCGGCTACTGGAGCACATCCACGCCAACGGCTACGGCACGAAACTGTGCATCGAGCCGAAGCCATTCGAGCCGCGCTCCTGGATCATGATGGGCAACACGGCCCAGGCGCTGTGCATCGTCAACGAGGTGGACGATCCCGCCTTCGGCATCAACCTGGACGTCGGGCACAGCCTCATCGCGCGGGAGAACGTGGAGGATCAGCTCTCGCTGATCTGCCGGTACGGCAGGCTCTACCACACCCATTTCAACGACAACGACCAGCAGTGCGACGCCGACCTGCCGCCGGGCACGGTGAACTTCAGCCGGCTGGTCTCGGTGATGTACGTGCTGGACCAGGCCGGCTACGACGGCTGGTTCGGGCTGGACCTGTTCCCCTACCGCGACGAGCCGCGCAAGTTCATCGAGCTATCCCGGGACAACCTGCGCCTGGCCGGGCGCGTCGTTGAGCTGATGAACCAGAGGGGAGCGCAGGAGATGCGGGCCGCAGGCACCCGCGGCCCGGAGATGTCCGAACTCATGCGTGATTGCATCAGGGATGTCCAGTGAGGAGGAGACCATGAGCAGCATCAAGGGACCGGCCATCTTCCTGGCCCAGTTCGTGCGCGATCAGGAGCCGTACAACAGCATCCAGGGGCTGGGCCGATGGGTGGCGGAGATGGGCTATGAAGGCGTGCAGATACCCGCCAACGAGCGGGCGCTGATTGACCTGGACGTGGCGGCCGAGTCGCAGGCCTACTGCGACGATTACCTGGGAATGCTCGACGATCTCGGCCTGGAGGTCACCGAGCTGGCCGGGCATCTGGCCGGACAGGTCCTGGCGATCCATCCCGCCTACGAGGTGGCGTTCGACGCCTTCTACCCCGACGGCCTCAGCGACAGGGAGAGGGCCGAATGGGCCACCGGAGAGCTGGAGAAGATCATCAGGGCCTCGGCCAACCTGGGCACGGACAGCATTCCCACCATGTCCGGCGGGTTCGCCTGGCACATGATCTATCCCTGGCCCCAGCGGCCGGAGGGGCTGATCGAGGAGGCGTTCAAGGAGCTGGCCGCGCGGTGGCGTCCGCTGCTCGACATGGCGCAGGAGCACGGCGTGGCCTTCACGTACGAACTGCACCCCGGCTCGGACGTCTATGACGGCGCAACCTTCGAGATGTTCCTGGAGCACGTGGATGGGCATCCGGCGGCATGCATCAACTACGATCCGAGCCACTTCGTCTTGCAGCAGCTCGACTACTGCGAGTTCATTCAGCTCTACGGCGAGCGCATCAAGGCGTTCCACGTCAAGGACGCCGAGTTCCGACCCACCGGCCGGGTCGGTGTCTACGGCGGCTACCAGTCGTGGGCGGACCGGGCCGGCAGGTTCCGCTCACTCGGCGACGGTCAGGTGGACTTCGGGCGGGTGTTCACGCTGCTGACCGAGGCGGGCTTCCGCGGCTGGGCGGTGCTGGAGTGGGAGTGCTGTGTGAAGAGCCCCGAGCAGGGCGCCCGCGAGGGCGCTCCGTTCATCCGCGACCACATCATCGAGGCCACCGAGGTAGCCTTCGACGATTTCGCGGGGGCGGAGACCGATGTCGCTCGAAACCGCAGGATTCTTGGCTTAGAATAGCCGCCCCGAACTGACCGACCGATGACTGAGATGGAGGAGGATTCGTCATGCACACCATAGGTGCGGCTGTGTTGGGCGCCGGTTTCATCGGCCCGGTGCACGTGGAAGCGCTTCGCAGACTCGGCGTCACCGTGACCGGCATCCTCGGCGTGGACGAGGAGGAGTCCAAAGAGGCCGCCGAGACGCTGCATCTGCCCAGGGCGTACGCGGACCTGGACGAAGTGCTGGCCGACGAGGACGTGGACTCGGTCCACATCGCCACCCCCAACAGGCTCCACTATGAGTTCGCCGCGAAGGCGCTCCGGGGGGGCAAGCACGTTCTGTGCGAGAAACCGCTGGCGATGGACTCCGATGAGTCGGCCGAGCTGGTGGAACTGGCGGCCGAGACAGGACTGGCGGCCGGCGTCAACTACAACATCCGCTCCTACCCCCTCTGCCGCGAGGCGGCCGACATGGTCCGACGCGGCGAGCTGGGGGAGATCTACTCCGTCTGCGGAAGCTACGTGCAGGACTGGCTCCTCTACCCCACCGACTACAACTGGCGCGTCCTGGCCGACGAAGGCGGCGAGCTCCGTGCGGTGGCCGACATCGGCACCCATTGGATGGACCTGATGCACTTCATCACCGGCCTGGAGGTCGAGGCCGTCTGCGCGGACCTCTACACGGTACACCCGGTGCGGCAGCGCCCAACCGGGGAGGTGGACACCTTCGCCGGCAAGAAGGAGAAGGCCATCCAGACCGAGCCGATCGACATCACCACCGATGACTACGGCTGCATCATGTTCCACTTCCGGGGCGGAGCGCGCGGTTCCCTGTGGGTCTCCCAGACCACGGCCGGGCGGAAGAACTGCCTGCGCATCGAAGTGGCCGGCGCACGGCGCGCCCTGAGCTGGGTCAGCGAAGAGCCCAACGAACTGTGGATCGGGCATCGCGACGAGCCCAACGAGGTGCTGCTGCGGGATCCCGCCCTGCTCGGAGAGGTCGCTCAGCCCTTTGCGAGCTTCCCCGGCGGACACAACGAGGGCTTCCCGGACACCTTCAAGCACTGCTTCCGCACCTTCTACGAGTACATCCAGGCCGGCGACAGCTCCGCTCCCGCGCAGTTTCCCACCTTCGAAGACGGTCACCGGGAGGTGGTGCTCTGCGAGCAGATCATGAGGAGCCACCGCGAGGGTGGCTGGGTCGAGCTGGCCTGAGGGCGTGGAGGCGGTCGCGCCGAGAGTAGGTTCGAGTGCACAGGAGGGATGAACATGGAATCGTGGAAACGCAAGCTCAGGATGGGCATGGTCGGCGGGGGCCAGGGCGCCTTCATCGGTGCCGTGCACCGGATGGTGGCCGCGCTGGACATGCAGATCGACCTGGTGGCGGGATGCTTCTCCCGGGACTACGAGAACACGGAGGAGACCGGCGAGCAGCTCTACCTGGATCCCTCCCGCTGTTACCGCACCTACGAGGAGATGGCCGAGGCCGAGGCGGCTCTCCCCGAGGAGGAGCGCATCGACTTCGTCACCATCGTCACCCCGAACGTCTCGCACTTTCCCATCGCGAAGACGTTCCTGGAGGCGGGCTTCCACGTCGTCTGCGACAAGCCGATGACCTACACGCTGGAGGAGGCCGAGCAGCTGGTGAAGCTGGTGGAGGAGAGCGGGCTGGTCTTCGCCCTGACCCACAACTACACGGGCAACTCGCTGGTGCGGCAGGCCCGGGAGATGTTCACCTCCGGCCAGATGGGCGACGTGCGGAAGGTCATGGTCGAGTACCTCCAGGAGTTCCTGATGTATCCGCACGAGAAGGAGGGGAGCAAGCAGGCGATCTGGCGCACCGACCCCGAGCAGTCCGGCATCGCCGGCACCATCGGCGACGTCGGGACGCATGCCTTCAACCTGCTGGAGTACATCACCGGCGAGAAGGTGGTGGCCCTCTGCTGCGACAAGAGCACGTTCCTGCCCGACCGCGAACTCGACGAGGACGCCAACATGCTGATCCGGCTGGAAGGCGGGGGCAAAGGCATCCTCTCCTGCAGCCAGATAGCGACCGGCGAGGAGAACCACCTGTGGGTCCGGATATACGCCTCCGAGGGCGCCGTCATCTGGGACCAGGAGAACCCCAACTACATGTCCTACTACCGCTACGGTGAGCCACGGGAGGTCTACACGCGGGGCCGTGACGAGTACCTCACCGATGCGGCCATGGAGGTGACGCGCGTGCCCTGGGGCCACCCGGAGGGCTACCTGGAAGCCTTCGCCAACATCTACTGCGACGTGGTGACGGCCATTCGTGCGCATATCGACGGGGAGCCGCTCGGCACGGAGCAGTACAAGTTCCCCACCGTCTACGACGGGCTGCGCGGCATGAAGTTCATCTACGCAGCGGTTGAGTCCGCCGAACACGGCAGCACCTGGGTGGAGATAGACTGAGATGCCAGCTCGGGCGCCGGTCCGCATCGGCCGGCGCCCGTTCTGCGTGCGCGGCGACCCACCTTGACGCTCCTGCCGGCAGCCGATAGACTCACGCCGTTGCCGCCAATACCAGGACCCCCACGAGAGCGATGAGCCGCCCGGCAGGCTTCGACAACGATGCGTACCTCCAGGAGCAGACGGCCGCCATCCTGGAACGGCTGGAGCAGTTCGAGCAGAAACTGTACCTGGAGTTCGGGGGCAAGCTGGTCTTCGACTACCACGCCTCCCGCGTGTTGCCCGGGTTCGACCCCAACGCCAAGATGACCCTCCTGCAGCGTCTGAAGAACGACGCCGAGATCATCCTGTGCATCTATGCGGGCGACATTGAACGGAGGAAGCTGCGGGCCGACTTCGGGGTCACCTACGACGTGGACGCCCTCCGGCTGATCGACGACCTCCGGATGGCCGGCATCGGCGTGGCCGGGGTGGTCATCACCCGCTACGAGGGTCAACCCTCCGCCAAGGTCTTCAGAAACAAGCTCGAGCGGCGTCAGATACCTGTCTGCACGCACCGCGCCACCCGGGACTATCCCGCCGACGTGGATCTTGTGGTGAGTGAGGAAGGCTACGGCGCCAATGAGTACATCGAGACCGCCAGGCCACTGGTGATTGTGACGGGCCCCGGGCCGGGCAGCGGTAAGCTGGCCACCTGCCTGAGCCAGATGTATCACGACCACCGGGCCGGGCGTACGTCGGGCTATGCGAAGTTCGAGACGTTCCCCATCTGGAACCTGCCCCTCAAGCATCCCGTCAACGTGGCCTACGAAGCGGCGACGGCCGACCTGAAGGACGTGAACCTGATCGATCCGTTCCACCTGGAGGCCTACGGTGAGACGGCGGTCAACTACAACCGCGACGTGGAGGCGTTCCCGCTGCTGAAGCGGATCCTGGAGCGAATCACCGGAGCGGAGTCACCGTACAGGTCCCCCACCGACATGGGGGTGAACCGGGCGGGGTTCGCCATCACGGACGATGCGGCCGTGCGGGCTGCATCCCGGCAGGAAGTCATCCGCCGCCACTTCCGCTACCGCTGTGAATACGCGCTGGGCGTGGCCGACCGGGAGACGGTGGAGAGGGTGTCGCTGTTGATGGAGGAACTCGACGTCACTCCGTCGGATCGCCGGGTTGTGGAACCGGCAAAGGAGGCCGCCGAGGAGGCGCGCCGCAAAGGCAAGGGGCACAAGGGCATCTTCTGCGGCGCCGCCCTCGAGCTGCGCGATGGCACCATCGTCAGCGGAAAGAACTCCCCCCTGATGCATGCCTCCTCGAGCCTCGTACTGAACGCGGTGAAGAAGCTGGCCGGCATACCGGACGACATGCACCTTCTCTCGCCCATGGTGATCGAATCGGTCGGCAGCCTGAAGCAGAGCATCTTCAACTCCAGGAGCGCCAGCCTGGACCTGGAGGAAGCCCTCATCGCCCTGAGCATCAGCGCCACGATGAACCCGTCGGCGCAACGGGCCATGGAGACGCTGAAAGACCTGCAGGGCTGTGAGGCGCACCTCACCCACATGCCCACCCCCGGCGACGAGGCCGGCCTGAAAAGCCTCGGCATCAACCTCACCAGCGAGCCGCAGTTCTCAAGCAAGAGCCTGTTCCACCGGTAGGGCCCCGGCCCGTATGCCACCTGCGCCGACCCGCCCTCAGGCGAGCGATTCACGGATGGCGGCGCGCGCCAGCAGGCGCGTGGAGTCCAGAGTCGGCAACGGAGCGCTCTGGGGGTCGACCAGCAACGGGATCTCCGTGCAGCCGAGAACGGCCGCGTCGGCGCCGCGGCTCGCCAGCCTTCCCATCACCTCGTTGATATACAGCCGCGATGCCTCGTGGAGTTCCCCTTTCACCAGCTCGTCGAAGATGATGGCGTTGACCCGCTCCCGGTCCTCCTCGGGCGGGATGATCGCTTCGATGCCGAGCGGCTCCAGGGCGTCCGGGTACACGGGGCCTTCGACCAGATAGCGCGTGCCCAGGATGCCGAGCTTCCCGTAGCCGCGCCGTTGCGCCGCCCGACCGACGACCCGCCCGATGTGCAGCCAGGGGATGGGCGAACCGGCCTCCGCGACCGGGAACGCCTGATGGATGGTGTTGTCGGGACTGACGGCGAACTCCGCCCCGCACGCCGCCACCTTGCGTGCGGAATCGACCAGCAGCTCCCCCACCTCACGCCACGCCCTCCGGCGGATGTGTTCCATGTAAAGTGCCAGCGGATGGTTGTGG